>NZ_CALJLR010000008.1:0-95661 GCF_937982575.1 uncultured Arcobacter sp.
AATAGCAATAATGATGCTACCATACTTATTTTTTTCATTTATATTCTCCTAAATTTAGTTTACGCAAGTACTTCGCTTGCAATTTTATGTGCCTTGTTTGTATCTATATTTTTATGTTTCATGTTTAAAACTTTTAATATAGAACATACCATTTTTGAATTTTTCTCAAATCCAGACTCTCTAACCATTTTTCTAATTTCTCTTTTTAAAAGTAAATCAGACATAAATTAATCCTTTATGATAATAATTCTCAGAATCTTACAGGAAGAAAACTTAAATATTAATAAATATGATAATTATTATCATTAATATTGAAAAAATTAACTTATTTTTTTAATTTTAAAGGATATTAGATATTTTAATGCTCTTTTTTGTCTGTAACTAAAGAGATATTAAAAAGACTATTTTTTTGTAAAATATCTAAGATCTTTACTACTTTTTCATATTTTACATCTTTATCAATTCTAAAAATAATATTTCTTTTTTTATCAGTTACTTTACTTATCTCTTCTTCTAACTTCTCTAAAGTTGTCTCTTTCCCATATATTGCAAGTTTAGTATTATCTATTTCAATAATTATTTCTTTTTGTTTTAGCTCTATCTCTTTAGCACTAGATGTTGGCAGATTTAATGCTAAAGCTAATTCATCTTTTTTAAATACAGAAGATACAATGAAAAATATCAGAAGAATAAAAACAACATCAATAAGTGGTGTAATATCAGGAGTTAAAATCTCTCTTTTTTTCATATTCTTTTTAGAACCTCTTTTTGAATTTTCAGTTCAATATCATCTAAAATACCAACAATATAGTTGTATCCTATATAGTGTGGAATAGCTACAATAAGTCCAGCAACAGTTGTAATAAGAGCTATTGATATACCATTTGAAAAAATAGATGGGTCACCTAAACCACTTTTTGTAATAGAATCAAAAGAGTTTAATACCCCAATTACTGTTCCTAAAAGCCCTAAAAGTGGAGCAATGGAAGCTATTATTTTTACTGTATTTAATCCAAATTCTAGTTTTCGCACCTTTCTGTCAATTATATTTTGAACTGATTCTTTTTCAAATGTGTTATTTGTGGTTTTTACGAATGCCAATATATCCTGTACGACTTTTTCTTTTCCTGCTCTTGAAGAAAGAATAACAACCAATTTCCATAACATTATTGTAAATCCAATAACATTTAAAAAAATTAGAATATAAACTATAACTCCACCTCTGTTTATGTAACTCATTAAATCTATTTCCATCAACCTTAACTCCTTATAATTTGATATAAAATCGGAACCGTAATATTCCATGAATTTTTATGTAGTTCTTCTGGGATTGGTTCAAATTGTTTTATTTTATTTATAATTTCAACTGCTGCTTTATTTAGTCTTCTATATTTTGATTTTTCCATAATGATAATATTTTCTATGTAACCATTTTTTGCAATAGTAAAGTTTAAATATACTTTTCCTGTTTGATTTAGTTTTTTTGCACTATTAGGATAGACTTTATTTTTTTCAATTAATTTTTTCAATTTCAATAAATATTCATTTTCTATTGCTTCTAATTTAGTTAAGTCTATTTCTTTTGTTTTATTTTTTGTTTTTTGCTGAACTTTATGTTCAACAACTTTTTTCTCAAAAATTTTCTCAGGTTCTTTTTTATGAACTATTTTTTTTATGGTTTTTTCTTTTTTTATAAATTTCTTTTTCTTTGTGTGTTTAATAATATTTTTACTTTTGGTTTTATGAAGTTTTTTTCTTATAATCTCTTTTTTCTTAATTTCTTTCTTAACTTCAACTTTTTTGACTTCTTGTTTTTTTAGTATTACATTATTTAATTTTATTTGTATATTTGAATTTGTAGGTTTAGGGGCTATAATCCTTTTCTTCTCCTCAATATTTAGTTGTGCAAATAAGTAAATGTGAGTACAAATAACAAGTATAAAGATGATTAATAAACTTTTTTTCTTTTCCATAATGGAAGTTTAATAAAATATTTCTGATTATTAACTTAATATCAATACCGATTATCATTTTTATTTTAAATTAAGATTTTTTAAGTTAATATTCGACCGAAATTTAGTTAGAGATTAGAAGGTACAAATTATGAATGAAGAAGAGAATAATAAAATTGACTCAATAGTTCTTTTTAAAAATCAAAAAAGTATAAAAATTTTTCATAATGGACAGTTATATTATTTGAAAATAACAAAAGCGAATAAATTAATCCTAACAAAATAAATTAAATAAAGCCAGCAAAGTTTTTAACAAGTAGCCAGCGATAATTAAAGGAAACTTATGAAAATAAAGATTGCAAAATCTCTTGCACTTCTTTTGCTGGCAAATACACTTAATGCAGAAGAATTAAATACAGTAGTAGTACAAGGTGCTCAGGAATCATATTTTGAAGATACTTCATCTTCAAGTATGAAAGGTGAAACAAGTGATAAAAAAACACCATACACAGTTTCTGTTACAAAAGGGACATTAATTGAAGATTTACAAGCCCAAAGAATAGAAGATACTTTTGATTATACAACTGGAGTTACTAAAGTTGGTAAAAATGCAGATGCTATTATGATTCGTGGTTTTGAGCTAGATTTGGAAAATATCAAAGTAAATGGTATGTCTGGATTGATAAGTAGAATGGGCTCTCCTTCAACTGCAAATGTTGAAAGAATGGAAGTGGTAAAAGGTCCTACCTCTGTACTGTATGGGGTAATGGAGCCAGGAGGATTAGTAAATATTGTAACTAAACGTCCACAAGCCAAACAAAGAACAACTTTAGAAACCTCACTTCAAACATATATGTCTAATGGTGTTTCAGGATTTGGAGAAGATAATGGGATTACTACTACATTAGATACTACAGGACCAATTACAGAAAATCTATTTTATAGATTTATAGCAGTTGGTGAGAAGTTAAACTCATATAGAAAAAATGTAGATTTCGAAAATTTTTATATATATCCAAGCTTACTTTGGAATGCAAGTGATAATACATCTTTATTAGTTGCCATGGAATATGGTCATGAAGATGGTAGTGCTGATGATGGATTATTTGTTGCAAATCATGATATTTCTACAGTAGCTAGTCTCGATACTGTTTATCAAGAAGAGGGTGATTATGATAATGATGAGGGAACTGCATTTGATATTAATTTAGACCATTATATAAACGACAATCTTTCTTTAAATTTTGATTGGAGAAGTGTATTTCATACAGATGATAGAAAACTATTTGAAAGTAGAGGTGTTAATCAAGGGGCAAGCGTTTCAGATACAACACTTACAAGAAGAAATAGACATCAATATAATGAAAGAGATTGGCATAGCTTTGATACAAATCTAAACCTTGATACTATTATTGCAAATATGAAACATAGTTTGACATTTGGTTTGGCGGGGACTTACAGAAAAACTGATTTTGATAGAATTATTATGGGTGGCAATGTAACACCAAATATAAATATTTATAATCCAATTCATGGTGGAACTGCTGTTAGTACTCAATTAAATAGAAGAAAAACAGAGTATTTTAGTTCAGGAGTATATTTACAAGATAAGATAAGTATTACAGATAAACTTACATTTGTAGGTTCAACAAGAGTGGATAAAACAAAAATTGATTTTGAATGTTTGAGAGGTTCTTGTGTAGAAAATACAACAAAAAAATCAACAGACTTTGTTGGTTCACTTGGGGCAATTTATAATATAAATGATTTGGTTTCTATATATGGTAGTTTTGGGCAGAGTTATGACCCTAGTAGTGCTGAAAGAGTTGATGATTTAGGTAATCCTTTAGATACTGAAAAATCTAAACAATATGAAATAGGTACTAAAATTAATTTTAGTAAAGAGTTTAATACTGGATTGTCTTTTTATAAAATAAATAAAGAGAATGTAGCTGAAAGTACTAACTCAGGTAATTATGCACTTTCTGGAGAAGTTGAAAGTAAAGGTGTAGAATTAGAAGTTCAATGGCTACCTACAGCTAATTGGCAATTTAAATCAGGGTACGCCTATAACAAAGCAGAATATGTATCTGGGAAATCTGTGGGAAACACACAAGCTCTTACTCCTGAAGTTACTGCATATATTTTCACACGATATAATATTCCCCAAAAAATATATGATGGAAGATTTGGATTATCTACTGGATTAACATATAGAGATAAAATTTATACTAGCTCATCTAAATCAACTAGAGTAGAACTGCCATCATATGCAAGAGTTGATGTGGGTGCATATTATTCAATAAATGATTGGGATTTTTCATTGAATATCGAAAATATCACAGATAAAAAGTATTATGAATCTGGTACAAATGATTATAGAATTTATTCTGGTGAGCCTAGAAAATTTACTATTAATATAAAAAGAACATTTTAAAATATGTCAAAAAACAAATCCTTAAGTAATATATCAAGGTCTCTTCATAGAGATCTTGGTTATTTTTTTATAGGTATCACTCTTATATACGCAATTACAGGTTTTATATTATCTGCCCGTGGTTTGGGCTGGTTTAAATATGATTATAATTTTCAAACAAATATTTCAAAAAATATTTCAAGTGAACATTTTAAAGAAAATCTAATAAGTGAAGCAAAGAGTGGAAAACTTGATTATATTTACAAGCTTGGTACAAAAAGTGTTGTTGAGAAAAATATAAAAAGATTAACTTTTTCTAAAGAAGAAAATAACACTTTATATTTTGATTATAAATATATGCATGTAATTTACAATAAAAATTCAGGTGAAACAAATATAGATTATAAATCTTATCCTGCATTTTTACAGATATTTATTAGTTCTCACTTATCTACAAATAATAGAGCTTGGTACTATTTAGCTATGGTTTATAGTGTTGTTTTAGCTTTTTTTGCATTATCAGCTATGGTAATGATAAAAGGTAAGTATGGCTTTAAAAAAAGAGGGTTATCTATTATGTTAGCAGGAATTATTACTGTTATAATTTTCTTATTTTTCTCATTTTCTTAATATATTTTTTGATTGTATACTAGAAAAAATATTAAAACAAATTTTGATTATAAAGGAAACTTTATAATCAAATGGGTGCCTTTATTTTTTATAATTCCAAAATTTCCATTTAATTGAGTTTCTGAGATTGATTTAATTAAGTTTAATCCCAAACTTTCAGATTTATCTATATTAAAATCTTTTTTTAGACCTATCCCATTATCTATTATTTGTAATAGATATTCTTGATTGGTTTTTTTAAAATCAATTTTTAAATAATTCTCATCACTTTTTCCAATAAAAGCATATTTAAAAGCATTTACTATGGCTTCATTTATAATTAGTCCACAAGACATTGCTTGGTCTATATTTAAATAAATATTGTCAATATTTATAATTATAGAAACGTTAATATTTTCTTCAAATGTTGATTTTATATCTTCACTTAATTGGCTTGTATAAATTTTAAAATCAATAGAATCTAAATTTTTAGATTCATACATTTTTGTATGTAATAGTGCCATAGTATAGACTCTATTTTCTATACTTGTAAGTGCAGATTTTATCTTTTTATCATCAATTTTATATTTCTGAAGTTTTATAAAGTTTATTGTTAAAGAGAGATTATTTTTTACTCTATGGTGAATTTCTTTTAAAAGTAATTCTTTTATTTTCAAGGAATTGGTTAATTCTATGGTTCTATTTTCTACATCTTTATCTAAGGTTTTGATATTATTTTCAAGTTTATCTAGCATAGAATCAAATGCAACTCCAAGTATTCCAATATCATCATCTCCTTTTATGTAACTTCTAAAATTTAATTTTCCTGAACAAATTTGTCTAGCTGTAACTGAGAGCTTTTCAATATTATTAAACCATCTTCTAAACAAAAAATAACCAAATAATATTGACAAAATTAATGCAAAAATAGAGATATATAAAATCTTTATAATAGGATTATTTATATCATTTCTGAAATCACTTTCAAAAGCACTTAATACAAAAAGAAAGTTTGTGTCATCTTTTTCATATATTTTACTAACCCATGTGAGGGTGTTTTTTTCTTCTATTTTATGTTCAAATCTTTGTGTGCTTTTTACTTGTAGTAAGTCATGTATGGTAAGTTCACCAGTCTTTGGGAATCTATAGTTTGATATTTTACTTATACAATAGTTTTCATTGTTTCTATTTTCTATGGAATCTAGTGATTTAGAAAGATTTTTATCTTTTAATTTATTATTGAGCCATACAAGATAAATTTTACCTAAATGAATATTTTCACTTAATGTAAAACCTTTTTGAATAATCTCTTTTACATTACTTTCAAGATTATTATTAGTATTACTTTTTTTGAAATAGGAATTACAAGTAAGTTTTAGCTCATCATTTTTGATAAGTGTCTTATAAATTTGATAGTTTGGTTGTGGGCAAAAACTTTTTTTCTTAAATCTTTTTTCCCATTTATTATAGGAAATATATGAAAAATCAAATGTTTTATCTGTAAAGGTATTATTAAAAGAAAATGTATTATTTTGAGTTATAAATTCAACATTACAAATGTAGTTTTTCGTAATATTTCCTATATCATTGACTAAATCTTTATGGAGATAATTTTTATTTAGCTTAGATTTTAGTTTAATTTGTTCTATCATATTAACTATCTCAATTTTTGATTCATTCTGTTTTAAATTATTATATTCTTTAAAATAATCAACAACTAAATTTATTTGATATTTTGATAATAATACTTTTTTTTCAGTTTCAAGAAGAGCATTATCATACTGTTTTTTTTCAATTCTAGGTATTAATAATATAAAAAGTAATGATAATAAAATTAGTGCGAATAATAAAAAAAAGAATCCTAGTTTAAAACTAATAGGTATGTTTTTAATATTTGCCAAATTAATTCACTTTTAATTTATAGCCAGATTCAAAGACACTTTCAATTATATCAACACCAATTTTTAGTTTTAATCTATAAACTAATGTTCTTAATTTTCCTAAGTCATATATAGATTCTCTCCAAATATAATTACTTATTCTTTCAAAACTGACAGGTTCTTTTAAATAATCACTTAAGAGTTCAAGTAGCTTTGTTTCATTATTTGTAAGTTTTAATGGTTCATCATTTTTAAATAAAATTGATTTTCCTTTGTGGAATTTTAGGCTTTCTCCTAAGTCAATGTAATGTGTATTATCGTTTAACGCATCTTTATTTTTAAAAAAGTAGTTGTGTTTGTTGATAGCTGTTTGTATGGTCGTATGTAGCTCTTTATCTTTACAAGGTTTTATTAAATATCCATATGGTTCACAAGATAATGTTTTTTCAATTGTTTTTTCATCACAATACGAAGTTAAAAATATAATAGGTATTTTTTTTGTTTGCCATAAATATTTTGCAATAGTTATTCCATTATTTATTCCTTGAAGTTTTATATCAACAATTGCTAAAGTTGGGGTAAGGGTTGTTAAGTGTTTTATACTTCCCTCTAGGGTAGTTTCTATTCCAGAAATACTATATCCAAAACTTTTTAAAGTACTTTTCAATCCAAGCGATAATACAACTTCATCTTCAATAATTAATATAGAGATTTCATTTAAAGAATTTTTACACATTTCTAACCTTTGTGATTTAATTGTGATTTCAATTAGTTATGATACTCAATATCAATTTATAAAGAGGTTAAACAATGAATAAGAAAAAAATATTTTTAAGTGCAATAACAGCAATTGGCTTAATAAGTAGTAATTTAGTTGCGGAAGAAACTACTCAACTAGATAATGTAAATGTATGGGAAACAGAAGTTACAAGTTCTTCTCTTAATTTAGGTGAGAAAACAATTGAGACAAAACAAGCTGATCATTTAAGTGATTTATTAAGAGATTTACCGGGAGTTGATGTGGGAGGTACTCATTCAATTAATAATAGGATTAATATAAGAGGATTACAAGATGAAAATTTAGAAATTACCTTAGATGGTGCAAAAGTTCAAAATGCAAATATGTTTCATCATATAGGTAATTTACTCATAAATCCAGATATATTAAAAAAAGCAGATATTCAAGTTGGAACTAATTCAGTTGTGAATGGAAGTTTAGGAGGATCAGTCTCTTTTGAAACAAAAGATGGAAAAGATATGTTAGAAAAAGGAAAAGACTTTGGTGCAAGAATATCTACAACTTACAATTCTAATGATAGTATTGGTGGCTCAGTAGCTACATATGGAAAAATATTAGAGAATGCAGATTTTTTAATTTATCATAATTATTTAAATAAAAATAATTGGAAAGATGGAAATGGAGTTGAAACCTTTGGTTCTGATGGAAAAGTAAATAATACTTTGATAAAACTAGGTTATGATATTTCTGATTCACAAAAAATATCTCTATCTTATGATACTTTAAAAGATGAGGGAGACTATGCCCCTAGACCAGATTTCGGAAGAGCTTACAATGAAGCAAGAACAGGACTTTATACTTTTCCTACTGAATATACAAGGGAAACGATTACTTTAAAACATGAATTAGATTTAGGCGATAATTTATTATTAAATACATCAATTTATTCAAATGAAAATGAACTTGAAAGATATGAAAAACTAAATGGTGTTACAGCAGTAAGACCTGGCGGATTAACTCAAGGTTTATTAAATGGAAAAGTTACAACAGAAGGTATCAATAGTAAAGTACAAACAAATATTCAAACTGGGAATATTTTCCATACTTTTACTTATGGTGGATTGTATGATATTCAAACTAGTAAAGTAACTTGGGAAGGAGCAAAATATGGAGATGATGAAAAAGCCAAGTCATCTGCTTTATATATAGAAGATACGATAGATTTTGATAATGGTTTACTTTTAACACCTGGAATTAGATATAACAAATATGACTTAGATGGTTCATATGGGAAGATAAATGATAATAAATTTACATATGGTTTAGCAAGTGAATATTCTATAAATAAGAATCTTACATTGCTTGGAAGTGTAACTACTTTGTACAAAGGTGCTGAAATGGTTGATGTTTTGGCAACAAATAGAATCTATGCTCCGGATACTCCAAATCTAAAATCTGAGACAGGAATTAATAAAGAGATTGGATTTACATATAATCAAGAAAATGTACTAGGTGCTGATAATATTGGGTTTTCATTTAAATATTTTAATACTGATATTGATGATTACATTACAACAGTAAATAATTATACAATGACAAATTCTGGAACATTAAATTTAAAAGGATTTGAGACAAGTTTTATGTATAGATTGGATAACTTTAATGCCTTAGTTACTTATGCTCATTCTCAAACAAAATTTCAAGATACAGGTTTATCAGATCCAAAAGAACCAGGGGATAGCCTATCTGTAGGCTTAGATTATAAGTTATTACCTAATCTATCTCTTGAGTGGAGTTCATTATTTGGGTTTAAACAAAATGATGTTCCAGGAAGTGAATATAACATCAAAGATGCATACAATGTACATGATATAGCTGTAAATTGGAAACCAAGTAAAGTAAAAAACTTAACACTTATTGCAGGAATTGATAATATTTTTGATGAAAAATATGTTTCTCATATTTCTGAAAATAGAAGTTTTACAGTTAGTGGAAATCTTGTTAGTACAGCAGATTATGAACCAGGAAGAAATTTTAAGCTTACTTTATCATATAAGTTTTAAAGAGTATAAATGTTAAAAAAAATATATTTATATTTAGGTGAACCCAAGTCAAAAATTGGCTGGGTTCATGGTTTTATAGCCTGTATCGGGAGTTTTATAAGTAGTTTTGTAATAGTGTCTTCGTTTCCCATTATTACAAAAGGAGATTTTGCTTATAAAATAATTCCTTGGATGATAATAAC
Organism: uncultured Arcobacter sp.; assembly: GCF_937982575.1. Taxonomy (NCBI): domain Bacteria; kingdom Pseudomonadati; phylum Campylobacterota; class Epsilonproteobacteria; order Campylobacterales; family Arcobacteraceae; genus Arcobacter; species uncultured Arcobacter sp. Next base: position 9,842 of record NZ_CALJLR010000008.1, read on the forward strand.
TCCAATAATAATTGTAGTAATTGGAACATGGCTTTTGTTTAGTAAGTCATATCTTGAAATCACAAAAAAGTTTTTTTATTTAGTTTTTTTATATTTAATTTTTATGCTTATAAAAGAAGGAGTATTATAATGGAAAAGTTGAATATAAAATATCTTATCCGTGGACATACTATCATAGGTTTATTTTGTATTTCTTTATTTTATATCAGTGCTTATTTTGGAAGTTTGATATTTTTCTTACCTTATATTAGTTATTGGGAACTACCTTCAAAACATATCCAGAAATCAGTAGATTATGGATTTAATATTGATGATAAATTGGATGAAATTGTATCTAGCTATCACTTGAGTGATAAAAATATTGAGATTGTTCCTCCAAGTTTCAAAGATCCACGAATAAAGATTTCTACAAAAAATCAATCTTCTATTTATTTAAATCCAAATAATAATGAGGTATTAGATACCTTTTATGAAAGGGATAATGTAAGTGAATTTTTTAATGAACTTCATTTTGGAGAAAATATACCAAAAGTTGGACGATTTTTGATGGGAGTAGCTTCAATAGGAGTTTTATTTTTAATACTTAGTGCTATCTTGCTTTTTGTATTTAATAAAAAAAGAACAAAAAAAGAAAAAAAATCACATAGAAGATTTTGGATAAAGTGGCATAAGAATTTAGGTTTACTTATAATTCCTTTTTTATTTATATTTGTAATAACTGGGGCTTTTATTGGTGTTATGCTTTTTACTTCAAAACCATATGTTTTAAATGCAACACAGAACAAAGAGACAAACCTTCGAAAAGTTGTAGCTCCAATTATATTTAAACAAAAAGAGTTATTAAAAAACAGTGAAAATATAGTTGAACCTTTAAAGCTTTCCCAATTATATCGTTTGGCAAAAGTAAATTATGAAAATTTGGTAGTCAAAAATATAAATATCTATAACTATAAAAAAGATAATTCACAAGTTTTGTTTAGTGGATACTTAAGTGACAATCGAGCAATAACAGGAGAAGTCAATAGAATAAGTATTGTATTAAACAGTTATGATGGAACGGTATTTTCTAAAACAAATTTAGATGATACACATGGCATCAAAAAAAGTTTGTCTCTTTTTTATTTTTTACACTTTTTACCTGATGAAACAATATTGATTAGGATTATATTTTTTGTCTTTGGTATTGCTCTTTGCGTATCATTAGCATTTGGATACTTAATCTGGGCACAAAAAAAACTAAATGATAATAATAGTTTTATTTGGTCAAATTTTTTAAATAGAGTAGTTTTAACTATAATTATAGGCTCAATTACTTGTAGTAGTATATTATTTTTTACGCATTATTTAATTCCAAATGAATTTATCCATAAGGATTTATTTATGAAAGGAATTTTTTACATTATGTTTTTTTCTTTATTAATGTATAGTTTTTATGAAAATATGATTTCAAAAGTAATAAAAATAAATTTGTATATGAGTAGTTTGTTATTATTTACAGCAGTTTTTTTACATGGGATTAAAACGGACATATTTATTTGGGATAGTTTTATAAATAAGATGGATGTAGTTTTTTATGTGGATTTAATACTTCTTATAATCTCAGGAACAATTTTTTATTTTGCTAAAAAGATAAAACCAACTTTTTTATATAAGTTTGATTATGAAAAGGAGTTGAAATGTTGAAGAAAATATTTATAATAAATTTGTTTTTTTTAGTTAGTTTTTGTTTTGCACATGAAAAACAAAATGCAGACTTATATTTAAGTTTACAAGGTAATAATAAAATAAAAATAGAAATAAAAGAGTTTAGGACAAATAATGAAATATTTTTTAATCAAATTAAAATAATTTCAATGAAAAGTAATCAAATATTAGATGAATTTTTTTTAGATAAATCAAATCAAATTTTGGAAATACCAAATGAAGAGTATTATGTACTTGTACAAATAGGTAATAGTCTAGTTTCTAAACAAGGTATTTATTACAAAGAGAGTTTGAAAAATAGTGTTGATTATTTAAATTTTTTTATGCTAATTAATATATTATTGTTCTTTATTTCATTAGTCTTATTTAATTTTAGAATTAAGAAATATAAGATAAAAAGTATAAACCTACAAAATTAAACTATTAAAAGAGTATTTTTCCTAGTAAGATAAATAAAAAACTAGGAAAGATATTGAAACAAATACTTTGGTTTAGAAGAGATTTAAGAGTAAGAGATAACAAAATCTTAGAAAAAGCATCTAATGAAGTAATGCCTATATTTATTTTTGACAAAAATATTTTGGAAAAACTAGATAGGGATGATAAAAGGGTTACATTTATTTATGATGCAGTATTAGCATTAAAAAAATCTCTTGAAACTCTTGGTTTAGATTTGTACATATTTTATGATACACCTAAAAATGTCTTTATGAATCTTAAAAAAGATGGCTTTGATGAAGTTTTATGTTCAGGTGATTTTGACTCTTACTCACAAAAAAGAGATAAAGAGATAAATGAAATACTACCTTTAAAAAGATATCTAGACTCATTTTTAATCAATCCAAAAAGAAATCTAAAAAAAGATGAAACACCTTACAAAGTATTTACTCCTTTTTATAAGTCTCTGTCTTGGTTAAGTTCTTCAGATAAGATAGGTGAATCAAATGTAAATCCAGATTTAAAACTATATAAATATAAAAGTAAAAACCCCACTTTAGAAGAGATTGGATTTAAAAGAGTTGAGCTGCCAGGGTTTTTAAACCAAACACCACAAAATAGACTAGATAATTTTAAAGAAAAAGTTGAAGAGTATGAAAAAAATAGAGATATATTTTATAAAGATGGAACTTCTAACTTAGGAATTGACTTAAGATTTGGGACAATATCACCTAGAATGATTTTTAATGAAATTAAAAAACTAGATGGAAAGAATAGTGAAGTTTTTATAAGACAACTTTTTTGGAGAGAGTTTTACAACTATATTTTGTTTCATTTTCCAAAAAGTGAAAGTGAAAATTGGAATGGCATAGAGATAACTTGGCGTGAAAATGAAGAGGATTTTCAAAAGTGGTGTGAAGGTAAAACAGGAGTTCCAATAATAGATGCAGCTATGAGACACTTCAATAAAACTGGAATGATGCACAACAGACTCAGAATGATAGTATCATCTTTTTTATGCAAAAACTTACTTATCCATTGGAAAAAAGGTGAGCAATATTTTGCAAAAAAGTTACTTGATTATGATGCTTGTTCAAATATTGGTTCATGGCAATGGGCCGCTAGTACAGGGGCAGATAGCGTACCATATTTTAGGATTTTTAATCCATATTTACAATCAGGTAAATTTGATAAAGAGGCTATTTTTATAAAAAGTATAATACCAGAGTTAAAAGAAGTAGACTCAAAACTTATACATATAGAAGGTGCTTTAAAAGATAAATATATAAGTCCAATAGTAGATATAAAGTACTCAAGAGAGAAAGCTATAAGAGCTTTTAAAGAGGCAAAAAATGCAAAAGTATGATTTAGCAATAGTAGGTTCTGGAATTGGTGGGGCACTGATTGGAGCATTAAACAAAGATAAAAAGCATATTCTGTTTGAAAAAGATAGCAACCTTGGGGGATGTGCTAGTACTTTTAAAAGATATGGAAACTATTATAATACAGGAGCAACAACTTTTGTGGGCTATGAAGATAATCATATTATAAAAGATATATTTGATAAGATGGGGTACAGTCCAGATATAGAAGAATCAAAAGTAGCAATAAGAACAATACAAAATAAAAAAGTAGTAGATAGGGTAAGAGATTTTGAGCACTTTTTATCTCAAATGCAAGAGTACTATCCAAATAAAAATAATAGAATTTTTTGGGAAAAGATAAAAAATATTGATGAAAGATTTTGGCAGGTAAAGAATATACATTTTGCAAAATATAGTTTAAAATCTTATATAAAATCTTTGCTTACTTTTAAAGATATGATTAGAACTTTTGAGATGGATTTATTTAAAAGTGCAGATTCTTTTATCAAAGAGACTTTAGGAGATATTTCGCAAGAGTACAAAAACTTTATAGATGCACAACTTCTTATTACTGTTCAAAGTAGGTCAAAAGATGTTTCCTTATTATCTATGGCTTTAGGTTTATCTTATCCTTTTCATAAAGTATTTTATGTAAATAATGGAATGGGAACAATTATAGAAGATATACTAAAAGATGTAAATGTTCATAAAAATGAAGAGATATTTAAAATAAAAAGAAAGGAAGATTACTATTTGATTGATTCATCTAAAGGTGAATATCAAGCAAAAAATATTGTATTAAATACAACTATTTATGATAGTAAGAATCTTTTTGATGAAAAAATAAAATCTTATTATGAAAAGTTTGAGTTTAGTGATCAAAGTGCCTTTACACTTTATCTTAGCATTGATAGTAAAAAAGAGTTTTTAGAACACTATCAAATTATCTTAAAAGATGAAATTCCAAACTGTATTTCAAACTCTTTTTTTATCTCTTTTTCAAAACTAAGTGATGATAAGCTGAGTCAAAATGGATATAGTGTTACCATCTCAACTCACACCAAAGTGAGTACTTGGAAACTATTATCAAAAGATAGATATAAAAAACAAAAAGAGCTAACTGAAAACTTTATATTAGGCCATTTTTTAGATTATTTTGATAGTATAAACAAAGAGCAAATAACAAAAACATTTTCTGCCACAAGTGCAACTTTTCAAAGATTTATTGGAAGGCAAAATTGTGGTGGGAAAGCTATAAATATTAAATCAATTTTAAAAACTCCAACTTGTACAACACCCTTCAAAGGTCTATATAATGTGGGAGATACAATTTTTGCGGGTCAAGGTTGGCCAGGAGTTGCACTAGGTGCAAGTATATTAAATAAGGAACTAAATGAAGAGTTTTGAACTACAAATTTCCTATAAAGATTGGCTTTATATAGTCATAATAGGGATGTTTTTTGGTTTTTTGATTTCTTTGGTTTTTTATTATATAAATGAAGAAATTAGGTATATCTCAACTATAGTTTTTAGTACAGTTTGTGCTTTTTTTATCTCATTTTTTTCTTTTTTCTTTATTACTATTTCAAACTTTTATATTTTGCCAAATACCCAAAAAAAGTATTGGTATATTATTAGTTTTATTTTCTCTTTTTTAGCTGGCTGGTGTGGTTTTTCTTTGACTTATATTTTATTTGATGGTAGTTATCCAATCGTAAAACTATTATCTGTACATTGGCTAGCAATTGGCATTACAATTGGGCTTTTAACTTTTTTGATTGGTTTGATTTTACATCAATTTATATCTATGAAATATAAAAATGAGTTAGTACATAGCGAAGTTTTACAGACTAAACTGGAAGTTTTGGAGAGTGAGTTAAACCCACACTTTTTATTTAATGCATTAAATTCTATCTCAGAACTTATATATCAAGACCAAAAAAAAGCAGAAGAATCAGTTTTGAAATTATCAAAATTTTTACGAAATGCTATTACCAAAAAAGGTTTGATTGATTTAAAAAGTGAAATTGATATGTTAAATACTTATTTACATATAGAAAATATAAGATTTGATGAAAAAATAGTATTTAATCTTAAATGTGATGAAAAGTATTATGATATGCTTTTACCAAAATTTTCTATACAACTTTTAGTAGAAAATGCCATAAAGCATGGATTTACAGGAGAACTTTTAGTTATAGATGTAATTGTTGATGAAAAAAAGGTTGAAGTGATAAATAATGGAAAGATTACTTCAAAAGTAGTTTTTGGAGTAGGATTAAATAACTTACAAAAAAGGTTACATATACTTAAAATTGGCTATTTAAAAAGTACTATTGAAGATGATAAAATGAAGTTTATAATACATAGGAGTAATAGATGAAAGTGATGATAGTAGATGATGAAAAGCTTGCTCTTAGTAGACTTACAAGGCTTTTAAATGAAGAAGGAATAGAAGATATTAAAAGTTTTACTTCGCCAAGTCTTGCTTTAGTAGAAGCTACAAAAACAAAATTTGATGTGATATTTCTAGATATATCTATGCCAGAAATTACAGGCTTAGAACTTGCAAATACTATATTAAGTCTTGAGCCAAAGACTTTTATTGTCTTTCAAACAGCATATAGTGAACACGCCATAGAGGCATTTAAAATTGGTGGAATAGATTACTTGATGAAACCAATAGAGAGTGCTGACATAAAAAGAGTACTAGAAAAAATAAAAAGTTTCAAACAGTCAAGCCAAGTAAATGATGAAAAACTTTTAGGAAAAAGAGGAAACAAAATATATCTAATCAAGTTAGATGACATATATTTTATAAAAGCAGATCTTGATGAAGTGCTTGTTCGTATAAAAGATGCAGATGTGTATGTAAAAAGAAAAATTGGTGATTTGGAAAAACTTTTAGATAAAAAGAAGTTTTTTAGAATACACCGTTCAATCATAGTAAATGTGGACAAAATAAAGTCAATGGAGAGTGTTGAACAATCAAAATTAACCATAAGTTTTGAAGATATTGATTCTATTGTAACAAGCTCAAAAGATGGCGCTAAAGAGTTTAGAGAGTATTTGGATAGAAGAAGCCTCTAAACTTACAAAAAACTACTATTAAAACTTCTATTTTGATGATAAAATTTTCAAAATAGGAGGACTAAATGAATAAATTATTAACAATTTTACTTTTTTTTATTCCATTACTTGGAGTATCCCAAACATCAATTTATGATATTAAAGTTAAAACAATAGATAACGAAGAAATCTCTTTATCAAAGTACAAAAACAAAGTCATGCTAATAGTAAATGTAGCAAGTAAGTGTGGATTTACTTATCAGTATGAAGGTTTAGAAAAATTACATGAAAAATACTCTGCTAAAGGCTTGAGTGTTTTAGGTTTTCCCTGTAATCAGTTTTTAAATCAAGAACAAGGAACTAACAAAGATATAAAAGAGTTTTGCTCCTTAACTTATGACGTGAAGTTTGATATGTTCTCTAAAATAGATGTTAACGGCGATGATACACATCCTTTGTATACTTATCTAAAATCGTCTCAATCAGGTCTATTTGGAACAGAATCTATAAAATGGAATTTTACTAAGTTTTTAGTTGATAAAAAAGGTAGGGTAATTAAAAGATATGCTCCATCAACAAACCCTAGTGAAATCGAAAATGATATAAAAGAGTTATTATGAAAAAGTATGAAAAAACATCACTTGTTTCATGCAGTATTGAAGAGTTATTTGAGTTTCATTTAGATTCAAATAATATAAAAAAAATCACTCCAAAAGATACAAAAGTAGAACTATTAAGTAAAGATTTTGTGCCTGCAGAGGGTGAAATTTTAGAGATAAAAACAACAAAATTTTGTGTACCTACTTTTTGGGCTGTGGAGATAAGTTTGATAAAAAAACCAAATATGTTAGTTGATACGGCACTTAGCTCTCCTTTTGAATTTTGGAGACATTCGCATATATTTACAAAAAAAGGCAATGTTTGTGAACTAAAAGATGTAGTTGAATATGAGATACCTTTTGGTTTTATTGGCAATCTTTTTTCTAGTTTTGTGGAAAATCAACTTAATAATATGTTCTCATATAGACATAAACAAACAAAAATGATATTGGAAAAAAAGGATAAGGCTTGAAAAAAGCGGTAGTATTGATGAATATGGGTGGACCAAATAATTTAGATGAAGTAAAAGTTTTTTTAACAAATATGTTTAATGACAAATATATAATAGGTGCTCCCCAACCAATAAGAGCCATGATTGGATTTTTGATTACAAGCTTAAGAACAAAAGAGTCACAAAAAAACTATGCTTTACTTGGTGGTATATCTCCAATAGTTGGACATACAAAAAGACTTGTTAGAAGATTAAATGCTAGTATTGAAGATAGTGATGTTTTTTATTCTATGAGATACACTCCACCTTTTTCAAGCGAAGTTGTACAAGAACTAAAAAATTATGATGAGATAATTGCCTTTCCAATGTATCCACACTACTCTAGTACAACCACCAAGTCCTCAATTGAAGACTTTGAAAAAGCTATAAAAAAAGCAGGAATAAAAGCTAAAGTAAAAACAATACATAGCTACTATGACAATGAAAAATACAACAAAGCAATAGTTGAGCGAATAAAAGAGAGACTAAATGGTGATGCTTCAGAAGAGTTTGAATTAGTCTTTTCAGCCCATGGACTTACAAAAAAAGTTATTGACAAAGGGGATTTATATCAAAAGCATATTTTAGCAAATGTAGAGTGCGCAAAAAAAGAGTTAGAAAAACAAGGAATAAAATTCAAAGATATCCACGTGGCTTATCAATCAAGACTTGGACCTATGGAGTGGCTTAGACCTTATATGGATGACAAGTTAAGAGAGCTTGGTGATAAGGTGTTAGTTTATCCTATCTCTTTTACAGTTGATAACTCAGAAACAGAATTTGAACTTGTGATGGAGTATAAAGAAATAGCCAATGAGGTGGGAATAAAAGATTATAGAGTCGCACGTGCTCCAAATCACCATCCCTTATTTATGGAAGCATTAAGTGAGCTTTTTGAGCAGGCAGTATAAACTACTTATAAAAAAGTTTTATAATACCTGCTAGGAAAAGAACTAATGCAAAGCTTTTTAAGTCTTTATCATACAAAAGAATAAAAAAGCTAGATAGCACAAGGATTAAAGAGTTTGTGATAACTTTTAGATAACTTTTTAATTCTTTGGTTATATATTCCAATTGATTATTTGAAATTTCAATTTCAAGACTTCCTTCACTGGCTTTTTTGACTACATTTTTTAAATCCTTTACAAAAAATGGTAAATCTTTTACTTCCTCAATAATTGTCTCTGTAAGTGTATCTTTTGCTCCAAGGGCTTTGGGAAGATTTTTCTGAAGTACTGGCAAAATATCTTTTATACCATTGAAATTTTCTATATAAGTAGTTCCCAATCCTTCAATAATAGCACTAACTCTTAAGATATAAATAGCATCACTTGGAAGTTTAAAGGGCATATTTCTTGTAGTTTCTAAAACTTCAAAAGCAAGTTTTTGCATAGATTCACTACTTAAATTATCATTTGAAAATATATCAAACATATTTGAAGTAAACTCCGCAAGTTCAGAAGTAGGTGCCTCATAAGAGATAGTCCCTAACTTTTTGCTGGCAGTAATATAGAGTTCATAGTTTTGCTCATTGGCTGCTTTTATTAACTCAATTATTGCTACTCTTTTTTCATTTGGAACGGTTTTTACCATTCCAAAATCTAGTAAAATAAGCTCACCTTTTTTATTTACAAGTAGATTTCCAGGATGTGGATCTGCATGAAAATAGCCGTTTATAAGCATTTGAGTAGTATAAAAATCAACTAAATTTGTAATGATATTTTTAAAATCAATTTTATGTTTAAAGATATTTTCTTTATCATCAAATCTAAATCCCTCTTCATAACTCATAACAAGAGCATCATCACTACAATACTCTTCATAAGGTTTTGGAAATCTTATACCACTATTTTCATATACATGGGAAAACTTTTTAAGATTTGCCAATTCTTTGTTTAGTGAAACTTCTTCTTTAATCATTTTTGAAAACTCGACAATAACAGCTTCAATAGAGTTTTTTGTGTAGTGAGAAAATAGAGGTTTAAATAATAAGTTAAAAAAGCTGATGATTTTTATATCAGCTAAAATTTGATTTTTTATGCCATCTCTTCTTAATTTTACAGCTACTTTTTCGCCGCTATTTAAATATGCAAGATGAACTTGTCCAATAGAAGCTGAAGCTACAGCTTTTTTGTCAAATCTTTTGAAACTAAGATTTTTAAAAGCTCTATTATAAATTTTTTCATAACTTCTTTCATCCATTGCAGGGATTTGGTCATGAAGATTTTTTAACTCATCAAGATAATCTTGTGAAAAAAAATCAGATCTTGTAGCCAATACTTGAGTAAGCTTAATAAAACTAGCTCCCAAGTTAACAATACTATTTTTTAACCCTTTGGGTTTAAGTGGTTTTAGAAATAAAAAGCTATCTTTTCTTTTTATAACCAAATAAATAGTTAATAAAAAGAAAAATACACTTAATATTCTTTTTGGTGAATAATAGTTTATTTTAAATCCTCTTTTAGTTTTTCTAAGTCCTCTTTAGTAGCAAGTCCTAGTTCATTGATTACTTCTTTTAAAACTTTTTTAATCTCATCTTTTGCTTTTTGTTCTTCATCTTTACCTTTTTTTTCAAGGGATTCTAAAAAGCTTTTTGCATCATCTTTTTTTAACTTCCCTTTTTCTTCTAAGATTTTGATTTCTTCTTCAACTCTTTCTTTAATAATAGCAGCTGCCCCAAAACCTGTATTTAGTAACTCTTTTAGCATGTAAAATCCTTTTATATTATTATTTATTAGTTTAAACGAAAAGTACATACATTGGTAGTAAAAAAATGTTAATTGGTAAATTTTAAAAATAATTTTTTTATGCAGAGAAATGTAACAAGAACTCGTAGTATTGGTTATTTTTTATACAAAAATAAGAGGATCTAAATATTATTTATGCTATATTAATGCTACGAAGTAAACTAAAAAAAGAGGAATTTATGTTAAAGTCATTATCAATCAAAGCAAAACTGTTGCTTATAGTTATAAGTTCTATTATTGTGGTATCAGTTGCGATGCTTTTACAATCTGTAATTTCGTTGCAAGAAACATCTGCAACAGTAATTGAGAAATTTAAACAAAATGCATATGATACAAAAGAAGAAGAGTTAAAAAACTATGTATCTTTAGCTATGAAAACAATAGAGTCTTATCATGCAAGAACAGCACCTGAAAAGATAAAAGAAGAGGTTCAAAAGTACCTTAAAGACCAAACACAGTTTGTACTTTCAATCATGGAAGGTGAGTATAAAAAGTATAAGGGAAAAGTTTCTGATGCAGAACTAAAAGAGATAATTAAAACTGTAGTAGAGAGTTCTAAATATGGAGAAAGTGGCTATTTTTGGATAAATGATTTTGATGCGACTATTGTTATGCACCCAATAAAACCAGCTTTAAATGGGAAAAATATGTCAGACTATACTGATAAAAATGGGAAAAGAATTTTTGATGAATTTGCAAAAGTTGGAAAAAATTCTGGATCTGGATTTATTGATTATGTTTGGCCAAAGCCAGGTTTTGAAAAACCGCAAGCAAAAGTATCTTATGTAAAAGTTTTTGAACCATTTAATTGGGTTATTGGAACAGGTGAGTATGTTGATAATGTAACTGAAAAACTAAAAGAAGAAGCTTTACATGCTATTGGTGAGATGAAATATGGCAAAAATGGTTATTATTGGATAAACGATTCTAATGCAAAAATGATTATGCATCCAATAAATGCATCTTTAAATGGTAAAGATTTATCACAAACTAAAGATACAAATGGAAAGTTATTATTTTCAGAAATGGCAAAAGTTGCAAATGCAAAAGTTGAGGGTGGATTAGTTAAATATTCTTGGGCAAAACCTGGTAAGAAAACTCCTCAACCAAAGTTTTCTTATGTTCAAAAATTTGAAGCTTGGGATTGGATTGTAGGAACTGGTGTATATGTAGATGATATTGAAGATAAAATTATGCAAATGCATGATGAAACTGAAGCCCAAATTGAAAGTGTAATTATAAGAAATTGTATAATTATTTTTGTAATAATGGTTTTATTAGCACTACTTATGGGATATTTATCAAATAAGACTATATTTACTCCTTTAAATAAATTCCAAGATGGACTGCTTGGTTTCTTTAAATATTTAAATAAAGAACAAGCAGATGTAGATAACCTTGATGATTCAGCCAATGATGAAATAGGGACTATGGCTAAAATTATAAATCAAAATTTAGTCAAAACAAAATCTTTAATCAAACAAGATGATGAGTTAATTCAAGATGTTACCCGAGTTGTGGAAGAGATAGAAAAAGGGTATTTATATAATAGAGTTGAAAAAAGAACTGATAATGAATCTTTACAAAAACTTCAAAATAAACTTAATGAAATGCTAGATAATCTTGAAACAAATATTGGTAAAGATACAAATGTTATTCTTGATACATTAGCTAAATATGGTCAGTTAGACTTTAGAGATAATATAAAAGAAGCAAATGGAAAAGTAGAAATAGCTGTAAATGAGTTAGCAACAATTATCAATGATATGTTAAGAGACAATAAACAAAATGGTTTAACATTAGATGCAAGTTCTGATATTCTACTTAAAAACGTTGATATATTAAATAGAAACTCAACATCAACAGCAGCATCTTTAGAAGAGACGGCAGCAGCGTTGGAAGAGATAACATCAGCAATTGTTAACAATACTAATAGTATATCAACAATGGCTTCATATTCAGAAGAGTTAGTTCAATCAATTAGCGTGGGTAAATCACTTGCTGAATCAACTGTTACTGCAATGGATGAGATTAATGACCAAACTGAAGCAATTGCAGATGCTATAGTTTTAATTGACCAAATAGCTTTCCAAACAAATATTCTTTCACTTAATGCAGCTGTTGAAGCTGCAACTGCTGGAGAAGCTGGAAAAGGATTTGCTGTTGTTGCACAAGAGGTTAGAAATCTAGCTTCAAGATCTGCAGATGCTGCAAAAGAGATAAAAGCCTTAGTTGAAAATGCAACTCAAAAAACCAATGCTGGTAAAGAGGGTACTGACAAGATGATTAAAGGTTATGAAGCCTTAAATGAAAGTATCAATAAAACAACTGAAACTATTCAATCAATTGCAGAATCATCAAAAGAACAAAGAGCAGGAATTGAACAAATCAATGATGCTGTAAATAAACTAGACCAACAAACACAAGAGAATGTTGCTATTTCTAATACAACACATTCAATTGCAGTTGAAACAGATGAGTTAGCTAAACTTATAGTATCATCAGCAAACGAAAAAGAGTTTAGAGGTAAAGATAGTTTAACGGCAAAGATAACAGATTATGATGCAATGAGTAAGACAAAAGATACAGAAAAGTTTGAAGTTAAAAAATTAACAAAAAGAACAGGGAGTACTCCTGCAAAAAAAGAGGTAAGTGCTCCAAGTAAACCTTCTGCAAAAGTTCAAGAAATTAAAAGTAATTCTAAAAGTGATGATGAGTGGGAAAGCTTTTAATAGAGTTAAACTAGAAGAGATGTAAATTTAAAGTTTATATCTCTTCAGATATGATTGAAGCTATTCTTTTAGATAAGCCAAAATGTTGAAGTATTTTAAAATCTATATCAGGGTAAGTATTTTTTAGAGTAGTAACAATATTAGGTATATCGACACTTACATGTTTTCCTGAGTTTAAAAAATATGGATAAAAAGTTATACTTTTAATATTTTGAGTAGCTAAGTTTTTTACTATATCTTCTATTGAAGGTTCAACAAACTCTAAAAAAGAAGTCTCTATTTTTTCATATTTTTTTGAATTTAACTCTCTTATTTCATCAACCAAATCTCTAAACTCTTGATTTGATTTCTCTTTCTTACTACCATGTGCTATTAGAACTAACGCTTTCATTATTAACCTTAAAATAAATTTGTATTATGATTGAAGTGTTTTTCTTTTAAACTCTTTAATAATATCAACTTCTCTTTGATAAATATATTTTTCTAAAACTTTTTTATCTGCCAAACTTAAATCAAAGCTCATAACTATTTTAGTAAAGTCATCAGCTTTTTCTATTTTTAGAACACTTGCTTTTGTATCAATTCTCTCTTTATGGGTAACTGTATTGTGGTATGCAGTTGTATAAAAAGTATTAAATCCCAATGATAAGTTAACTTTATCTTCTAGTTTGATTTTTTCATCAAATTGCTTTATTTTAAAAGAGATAGCTTTTGTAGATAAAGAGCTTATATTAAAATTATATCTTTCATTATGATGAAAAATAGTTGCAACAAACTCTTTTTCTGGCACTATTCTTAAAGCTTCTCTATTTTTAGGAGAGCGGTCAAGCTTTTCTAAATCAGTAAAAATTAACTCATTTGTTGATTTGTCATAATCTTTTAATGTAACATTTATAATAGATTTATCAGTTTCAATTGTAGTACTTTTCTGTTCTAATATAGCTTTTGTTTGTACATTTTGTGTCTGTATTTTAATGCTATCATTTTCTATTGATGTGATAATTCCATCATGAACAAGAGGTAGACCCTTGTAGTGATTTATTAAGGTAATAGGTGCTTTACTATTTTTTATTATCTTCAAGTCTTTTAGTAGTTCATTTGTAAACTCTCCATTATCAGAATCTTTCATTAAAACTACTTTTAATAAAGTAGTTGTTAACTGTTGAAAATTAACAGGTTTTTGAATAAAGTCGCATACTCCCATTCTTAAGAATTTCATAACATTTTCAGAGTGTCCATATGCAGAAAAGACTATTATTTTAGATTTAGAATCAAGCTTATTAAGACTCTCTATTAGCTCACCACCATCCATATTTGGCATTTGTATATCAGTTAAGATAATATCTTGTTGGAACTCTTTATATACTTCTAAAGCTTCAAGCCCATCGTTTGCAATATATACTTTTTTAAATAGTTTTTCTAAAAATAGTTTCATCTGCTTTTGGATAGTTAAACTATCCTCGACAATAAGTACAGATAAATCTTTTGCAGACTCTTTTAATTGAATTAAATCTGACATCTACATATCCTTTATAGAAAATTGTATTTCAAAACACGCGCCATATTCTGTGTTTGATACAAGTAACTTTCCATTTAAATGTTTTTCTATAATTGTTTTTGACATATATAATCCCAATCCTGTTCCAACTTGTTCTTTTGTAGTAAAGTATGGATCAAAAATATTATCAATATTTTTAATATCAATACCTCCTGCATTATCACTTATCTGTATTATTACATGGTCATTTTTTATGAACTCATTGATTTTAATAACTCTATTACTCTCTCTTTTTTCAACTAAAATTTCTTTTGCATTTTTAATAATATTTATAAAAACTTGTAAAAGTTCTTGGGTATAAGTATAGACTTGTGTACCTGATTTATAGTTTTGAATAACTTTAATATCACTATTTTCTAACATCTTACCCATTACTTTAAATGTTTCAGCGAAGATAGATTCAACTGTTACTAAATCTTTTTGTTTATTTGGTTTAAAAAAGTTTTTAAAATCATCAATAGTTTGAGATAAATACTCTGTTTGGGAAATGATTTCATCTAGGTTTTCTTTTAAGGACTCACTATTGACCATGTCAAGCTCAATGTCAGCCATAATATTATTTGCACCCATAGCAACGATTGCAATTGGCTGTCTCCACTGATGAGCTATCATGCTAATCATCTCACCCATAGCAGCATGTCTTGATTGGGCAATCATAAGCTCTTCTTTATCTTGTAACTCTTGTTTTAAAAATAACTCTTTAGTTATCTCTTGCTTTATTGCAAGATAGTTAATTATTTCACCCTCTTTATTTGAAAAAATTGGTGAGATAAATGCAAGTTCCCAAAACTCTTCTCCATCTTTGTTTGTATCTTTTAAGGTTCCACTCCAAGTTTTACCACTTGAAATTGTTTCCCAAAGATTTTCATACTCTTCAATTTTTATAAAATCAGATTTGAAAATTCTTGATTTTTGTTTTAATGCTTCTTCTAAAGTATAACCTGTAGTTTTAGTAAAACATGGATTAACATACTCAATCATCCCATTTTTATCTGTTATTATAAATGATATTGGGGCATGCTCAATGGCAACTCTTAGTATATTTAATTCTTCTTGTATTAGATTAATACTAGTTACATCTTGTATGGTTCCTACTGTTTTAACAACTTTATCATCAATAACTTCATGTTCAATATTACAGTTTATGTATCTTATTTCATCCTCATTTAATCTTTTAAAACGATACTCTATATTGTATGGCTTTTTTTCACTTACATTTTGAGTGAGTTTATTAGATACCAAGTCTCTATCTTCTTCATAAACAAAGGTTTTAAATAACTCTTTCATGCCAAATGGGGCATCATTTTCAAGTCCAAATATTCTTCTAATATTATCTGATACTGTTAACTCCATACTTTTTATATCTAAACTCCAATGGGCAAGGTGAGCCATTTTCTCTGCATTTAATAAACTTTCTTGTGAATTATTTAATGATATTTCTAACTCTCTTTGTTCTGTAATATCTGTATGAAAACCTAACATTCTAATTGGGTTTCCACTTTTATCATAAAAAGTTTTACCCCTATCTAATATCCAAACCCAGTGCCCATCTTTATGTTTTAGTCTGTGGATATTGTTATACTGTTCAGTTATACCTTTATGATTATTTGTGATATCTAATTTAGCTTTTTCTAAATCTTCTGGATTAACTAACATTTCCCAAGTATCAAGTTCATTCTTTAGTTCATCAACTTCATATCCAAGCATCTCTTTCCATCGTTTTGAAAAATATACTTCATTTGTAACTAGATTCCAGTCCCATAAACCATCATTTGAGCCTTCAATTGCTAACTTATATCTTTCAGACAACTCTTTTTGTTTTTTTGCCATTTGATTAATAAGTTCTTGTCTACTATATATACTATTTATAAACCACATTAATATTAGTAGAAAAAAGATAGAGATTATTACTAAAATTAGTTTTGTTATATAGGTTTTATCTTGTAGAGACTCATAAAAGATTTTATAATCTTTTGTTGGAATTGTGACTCTAATCCCACCAATATAGTCCCCTACATTGTAATTTTGTATATAGTGACACTCCATACAACTTGATTTTACTTTTAGAGCACCTACATAATTAAATCTTTTTAAATTTTCACTAAATTCAAAATATTCTTGTGTGTTTTCATTCTCAAGTTTATTAAGGGCAAATTTTTCAAATTTATCAGGACTATTTTCTGGATTTATTGGTTTTAGGCTAGTTAATTTATAATAGTAATCTCCACTTTTATTTGATATTTCGGAGATTTGTTTAGTCATCCAGGCATGATTTATTTTTACAAGTTTCTTATTGTCTTTTGTAAAAATGTGATTATTGACTAAGTATTTATTTGGTTTTAATGTATCACTTTGGACATATACTCCATTAAATTGTGCATTCCATTCTCTTGTGTGAATGGTATCCTTAAATTGAGTTCTTGCTTCATTTAGAATCATTTTATTTGAAATATCTATTTGTGATTTTGTACTTATATCAATAAACCTAAAAGCTATTACATTTGCTAATATAACGGAAAAAATTGTAAGTAGTACTGCTTTTGTTTTGCTCATTTGTATTAACCTTATAATTTTGATATCTATTATAGTACATATTATATTTAAGTTATTTAAACCATTGAAATAGCAAGTATTATTTGTTATAATCTCACCTTTAAATGCTTCCTTAGCTCAGCTGGATAGAGCAACGCCCTTCTAAGGCGTAGGTCAATGGTTCGAATCCATTAGGGAGTACCACTTTATATAAAAATTCCCAAAATTTATAAAATATGTTGTTATTGATTTGATTAAAGATTGTATTTATTTGTAGGTTAAACTAGTGGTGGCGCGGGGCAGAATCGAACTGCCGACACAAGGATTTTCAGTCCTTTGCTCTACCGACTGAGCTACCGAGCCACTAGTGGTGGTGAGGGAAGGATTTGAACCTTCGAAGCCGTAGGCGGCGGATTTACAATCCGCAGGATTTGACCACTCTCCAACCTCACCGTTTGTTTGAAGAGTGCAATAATATTCAAACAAAGTTTAAAGTTGTATGAATTTATATAGAAAAGTTATAAAAATTTTGTATATTTTTGCCATTGTTCTAAAAAAGCATCTCTTTTTAAGATAATTGCACCTAAATCAAGTTTATATTGTAAACAGGCATGACCCAAATTCCAAAATCTATAATTGTTATTTTGAAGGTATTTACTTAAAAGTACTAACTGTAGTTTGCCATAATTGTTATACTCTTTTTCTCTATTTGAAAAACCTGTTAAACTTGTGTAAATACTACCTATTTTATATCCAATTTCTGCTGCAATTAAAGTTGAATAGTCTTTGCTATATAGTTCAAAACTTAATAATTCAAAATTATCTTGTTTATTTGAAAAGATATCTAAGAGCATATCTTTATACTCTTTATTTATCCAAGAATCTTTGTGAAAATCATTTATACTCTCAATGACAAGATTGAGATTTTTATTTTTTACAAAAACAAAATCATCTTTTTGCATAAGTTTTTTTACTTTTTTACTTATGTGAAGATCTTCAAAATACAAAACTGCATACTCAAACTGGATTTCAGGTAGTAAGTATGTTTTTTTGTTAGCAAGTGTTGCTGTTGTACTTATAAAACCAGCTTTTGCAAGTTTTATATACATGGTTGGAGAAAAATATTCATAGGCATAATAGTTCTCTTGCATATTTGGATATATATGCTCTTGTAATATTTTAGGATTAGATATTATCTCTTCATCTATTAAATAAATAATAAAATCCTATAGGAAAAAAAATGGTGTTTTTTGAATGTAGTAGCATTAGCTAAGACTTCTTATGTAAGAAGTCTTAGTACTGCTTGTTGATTTATATTATTAGCTTGTGCTTGTCCAAAAGAACCAATTTGAGCCAAAATATTTTGTTTTGAGAAACTAGATACTTCTTTTGCAAAATCAACATTTGAAATGCCTGAAAGTGCTGAACTAGTGTTTACAACTTGTGAAGATAAAGATGTATATGAAGATTCTAGTTGTTGTGCAGTAGAACCTATCTCACTTCTAATATCTTGTAATTGATTAGATGCATTATCAATTGTATCTAAAAATGCTCTTGCATCTTGTGCTGAAAAACTACCATTGTTTAAAAATTGATCTAAACCTAAGCCTTGAGTATTTGATTGTAGTGAATTCAGAGTTGTTGAGTCTCCTGAATCTGTCCCAATTTGTACATTAAAAGGGTTACTTCCACTTTGATCTTCACGACCATTTTGTAAAATAGATTCATTTCCATAACTTGTACTTGAAGCGATATTATCAAACTGTTCTAAAAGTTTATCTATTTCATTTTTAATAATATTTCTTTGATCATCACTTGTTGTATCAGTTGCGGCTTGTAAAGTTTTTTCTCTAATAGTGTTTAGAATATCTGATTGTTCTTTAAGGGCACCATCTCCTATTTGTAAATAAGATAAGGCACTATTTATATTTTCAACACCTTGAGTTAAACCACTTTGTTCATATTTTAGTGCTTCAGAAATAACCAAAAGTGCTGGATCTTCAGCAGCTTTTGTTATGTTCTCATTTTGTGCAATCCGATCTAGCGGACTGGTATTTCTAACTCCCTGAAGCTCTTCTGGTATATATAAATAATTGCTGTAATCATTACCTATAGTCATGAGAGGCTCCTTTCTTTGAGATTTTATTTTATTTTACAATTTATAATATTAAACTAACTTTAAGTAATGTTATTAGTTTTAGTGAGCTTTTATACATAGTGTTAACTTTTTGTTAACTATTCATTGTTTCATAGTTAACCCATACATAGTATAATTTTCTTATAAATAAATAGAATGCGAACTATTTAAGAATACATTTTTATTAAGATTAAAGTCTCCTAGAAAAAATTTAAATCAGAGAAAAAAGGCACTATCAAGGGTTAGGTGCCTTTTTTTATGTCTATACTTTTTTTAAATCAACTATTTTTGGGTATTATGTCAAAATTAATTAAAAGGTTAGAGATGAAAAGAGTATTTTTACAAAATTATAAACCACTAAAATTTAAGTTTTATCAAAATATAGATGATTTTATAGTTACAGAAGAGCCTATAAGATTTACCAATAAAGGTAATTTTATAATTTTAAAGATAGAAAAAGAGAGATTAGGGACTTGGGATTTAATAGACTCACTTGCAAGAAATCTAAATATATATGATAATGAGATAGGATATGCTGGTTTAAAAGATAAAAATGCAACTACCACACAATATATTTCAATCCCAAGAAAATATGCAAAAGATATAAAAAAATTTAGACATCCTAAAATAAAAATCTTAGATACTTTTTTACATAGTACGAAATTAAATATTGGAGATTTATTAGGGAACTCATTTGAAATAAATCTACACGAAGTTGAAGCCTGTGATGTTGGTGTTATTGAAAAAAGACTACGTGAATTTGGGAAAGTGGGAGTACCAAACTTTTTTGGCTATCAAAGATTTGGAAAAGATGTAAAAGAGAACCTTGAAAAAGCAAATAAGATTATTTATGGGGATTTGAAAATTAGAGATAGAAAGTTAGAAAAAATGTTAATCTCTATTTACCAAAGTGATTTATTTAATAAATGGCTTGCAAAAAGAGTAAAAATGTCTGAGGACAAATTTAAATTACTTGATGGTGAAGTGATGAAGTCACTTGATGACCTGAAGTTTTTTACACCAAATAAGATAAATGAAAAAATAATAAGAGATTTTGAAGATAAAAAAATAGTGCCAACAGGACTTTTATGTGGTAGAGAAGTTTATAGAGCTAGAAATGAAGCCCAAGTTATAGAACAAGAGTTTGACGATACATATATTCAAGAGAAGGGTTTACGAAGAGATGCTATTATTTTCCCAGAAAATATTTTTGTAAATTATGATGTAGAGAATAAAAAATGTAAATTAAAATTTAGACTTCCAAAAGCATCTTATGCAACAGTAGTTATTGAAAATATTGCAAATGAGAATTTAAGAGTTTAAGTTTCTTGGGATTTTTATTTGTATATTTACTCCAAAGTAATCTTTATCTTGTATTTTGAAGTTTACGTTTTGAGCACTTATCTCTCCACCAAAATGTTTATCTATAATTTGCTCACTCATATATAAGCCAATACCAGTACCTTGCGATTGATGTTTTGTAGTAAAATATGGTTCAAAAATCTTATCAATTTTTTCTTCATCTATTCCCCCACCATTATCTAAAATAGAAAAGATTACATTATCACCTATCTCTTTGACATCAATTTTTATTAACTTTTTTGGATCTTTTATATTAGTCAAGGCATCTTTTGAATTATTTAAGATATTTAGAAATACTTGTATTAGTTCATTTTTAAATCCAGTTATCTCTATATGCGCACAATCTATTATTAACTCTATACCTTTATTATTTACATTTGATAGTTTAAGTGCATTGTTTAATATGGTTAAGGCATTAAATTTTTCTTTTAATTTACTTTGTTTAAAAAAATCTCTAAAATCATCAATTGTATGAGAAAGATAATTTGCAGCTCTTACAATCAAATCAATAGAATCAAAAAAGAATTCATCATCAAGTTCTCCAAACTCTTTTTTAATCTTTGTACCACTTGCAGCTGTTGTAATTGTTGAAAGAGGTTGCCTCCATTGATGAGCAATATTTTCAATCATCTCTCCCATTGATGCCATTTTTGCTTGTTGGTAAAAAAGTTTTTGTTTTTTATCTAACTCTTCTTTTGCTTTTAGACTATCAGTGATATCTCTGATAATTGCATATATATAAGTTTTATTTGATATTTGAATAGCTGATGCATATATCTCTACATCTTTTATCTTTTCATTTGATAGTTTATGTTTTATTGTAAATATATTTTGTTTATTTTCTAATATTCTTTTTAGTATTAGTTTGAATTCTTTTTCTTCTTGATTATTTAAATCTTTTGCTTTAAGTTTTAAAAAGTACTCTCTTTTATATCCATAAAATTCAATGGCAGCATTATTTACATCAACGATATCTTGTGTTTTAGGGTCAAGAATTAGTTTTATAGCTTTAGAACCTTGAAAAATCTGATGATATCTTTTAGTTAAATCATTTAGCTCTTGGGTTCTTTCTTTTACATCTTTTTCTAAAATAACTGTATATTTTGATCTATTATAAAAATAAATAGTGGCAAAAATAGCTATTATAAAAAAAGCCAATAAGATACCAATTAATTTAATGAAATATTCAAACTCAAGAATATCTGTCAAGCTTATCTCTGTGATATTTTTAAAAATAATAAAATAGCCCATATCAGAATTAGTGATATCTTTTAAGGTATATGTTGTCACAAAATAATTATTTAATATTTTGTACTCTTTTATGTTTATAAACTCTTTAATATCTGTTTGTATAATCTCTTTTAACTCTTTTTTTGCATTTAAATTTGCAACATAATAGTTATCCAAAAAATCTTTTGTAAAAGGCTTTTTGATCTGTTCTTTATATTTTTCATCTACAAGGATTACTAAGTCTAATCCTCTTTTCTCAAAATCTTTTGCTATGGAATTTGTTTTTGTAATAATTTCAATTAAGCCTAAAAATTCATTTCCATTAAAGACAGGAACAATACTTTTGAAAGTCATATCAAAAATTCCTACACTTATAACAGATGATATTTTAGGGTTTTTTAGTAATAAGGGGATTTCTTTTCTAAAAGGTGTAATATCATCATCTTTTTTTGGTGACCAACTTCTATATCTGCTTATTCCATCTTTATCAACTAGATGAATCCATACATTTTTAAAGTTACTATTCTCTTTTATTTTTGAAGATACATTTTTTAAATCTATTTTTAAATCTTTTTTATTTTTTAAAAACTCTTTATATCCCATATTCTCAGATAATGATATGGCAATATTTAAAGTTGAGTTACTCTTGTTTTTAATGGCTCTACTTATTTGTTCTTTTAAGTTATTTGATGTTTGAATATATTTGTTCTGAGTCAATAAATTTATTTCATTTGATAAAAAATAGTCAACAATAATAAATGTAAAAAGTAAACCAAAACCTAAGATAAATAAATATATAGGTTTAAATGTTGAGTACATACAAGATCCTAACTTAAGACGAATGTATATATTATACTCTATATATACTAAAATATAAAATAAGTAAATTAATATTAAATTTTAATGTAAATTAAATTATCCTTTAATTTTGTTTCATAAGTTGTTGAACAATTACACTCTTCCCCCTTTGCCTCTCCACTTACTAAATCAATATCCCAATTATGTAAAGGGCAAGTCACCATAGTCTCATGAACTAACCCTTCACTTAATTTTCCTTTTTTATGTGGACAAAGATTATTTATAGCATGAACTTCACCATTTTTTGTTTTAAAAATTGCTATCTCTTCATCTTTGTAGTATAAAACTCTTGATCCCATACTTGGTATTTCATTTATATTTAATGCAGCTATCCATGTACTCATTTTAATTCTCCTTTGCTTCAAAGCTATGTGATTGTTCTGGGTCTAATACTATTGGTGAAAACTCTTTTGTAAATCCATCTTCAATTGCTTTTGCCCAAGGGTCAACTTGTGCATGTTTTTGTGACTCTTCAAATCTTCTTGCATAAAAATTTACTTTTTCTTTATCTAGCATCACATCTTTTACGTGTTGTAATCCCATTCTCTCAACCCAATGAGCAGTTCTCTCTAAATAATAAGCATCTTCTCTATAAAACTGCATAAAGGCTTTTACATATTCAAGTAGCTCTTCATCTGTTTCTACTTTACATAAAAGGTCTGTTACTCTAACTTTTATACCACCATTTCCAGCAATATGTATCTCCCAACCAGAATCAACTCCAATTACACCTAAATCTTTTATGGTAGCTTCTGCACAGTTTCTAGGACATCCTGAAACTGCTATTTTAAACTTATGTGGAGTCCATGAACCCCAAGTTAGTTTTTCAATTATTACACCCATGCCCATAGAGTCTTGTGTACCAAATCTACACCAAGTATTACCCACACATGTTTTAACAGTACGTAATCCCTTTGCATAAGCTTGACCAGATACAAAGCCACAGTCATTTAAATCTTTCCACATAGGCTCTAACTGCTCTTTTTTAATTCCAAGCATATCTAGACGTTGTCCACCTGTAAATTTTACAGTTGGAACATCATATTTAACAGCAATATCAGCTATATCTTTTAACTCTTGAGGTGAAGTTAATCCTCCCCAAATTCTAGGTACCACTGAATAAGTTCCATCTTTTTGAATATTTGCAAAAACTCTATCGTTTACTAAGGCACTTCGCTTGTCATTTTTGTATTTATCATCATTGTATTTTACAAGTAAATAGTAGTTGATAGCTGGTCTACATTTAACACATCCATCATCCGTTCTCCAATCTAGGGCTTTAAATACATCATAAACAGTTTTAAATTCACCATTATCAATAGCACTTTTTATCTCTTTGTGGCCCAATGTTGTACAAGCACAAATTCCCTCTTCAACGGCATCATATTCATCACCTAAGGTATTAACTAAAATTTGTTCAACTAAACCAATACAAGAACCACAAGATGCTCCCGCTTTTGTACATGATTTTACATCACTTAATGATTTTAAGTCTTTTTCTTTTATAGCAGATACTATATCACCTTTACAAACTCCATTACATCCACATACCTCTTCATCATCACTCATAGAGTTTACATCATTCCCACCATGTCCACTATCTCCAAGGGCTGATTTACCAAAAAGTATTTTTGTTCTTAAATCAGAGATATCAGTCTCTTCTTTTAAAAGTTTTAAATACCAAGAAGCATCGGCTGTCTCTCCATATAAAACCATTCCAATGATTTTATTATTATAAATTACAAGTTTTTTATAAATCCCAACTTTTTCATCAAGTAAGATTAGAGTTTCTGTTGTTTCATCTCCCAAATAATCTCCAGCACTAAATAGGTCAACACCAGAAATTTTTAGTCTTGTTGATAAAGTAGAACCAGCATAAGCATCTGTTTTTTTATCTGCTAAACTCTTTGCTAAAACTTTTGCTTGTTCATATAAAGGTGCTACTAATCCATAAGTATTCCCACTATGCTCAACGCACTCTCCAATTGCATAAATAGAATCATCACTTGTTTTTAAAAAATCATCTACAACAATTCCTTTATTACAATCAAGTCCTGCCTCTTTTGCTAAGGAAGTATTAGGCACTATTCCTGTTGCAAAAACCACAATATTAGAATCAACTAATGTACCATCAGAAAAATTTACTTTTTCAACTATACCATTTCCAAAGATTTCTGTAACAGTAGTATTAAGTTTAAACTCTATTCCATATTTTTCTAAGTTTTGTTGAAGAAGTTTTCCTCCTGTTGTGTCTAATTGTTGAGAAAGAATTGAACCACTTCTATGTACTAAAATAGTTTTAATGCCATGCATAGCAATACCGTAAGCTGCTTCAAGTCCAAGAAGTCCACCACCAACAACTACAGCTGTTTTTTCTTTATCTATTAGTTTTAAGATAGTATCACTATCTTCTTTTGTTCTAAAAGCAATTACATTTTTTAAATTACTTCCAAAGGTATCAGGAATAAAAGGTTTTGACCCAGTAGCAATAAGAAGTTTGTCGTATGATTCAGTGTTGCCATTTTGGCTAGTGATAGTTTTAGAATTTTTATCTATAGATATAACTTTATCACCTTTATGAAGAGATATATTATTTTCCTCATACCAAGTTTGATGGTTGATAATTGTATCTTCAAAACTTTTTTCACCACTAAGTAAATATGAAAGCATAATTCTATTGTAGTTTACATATGGTTCTTCTCCATAAACTGTAATATCATATCTCTCTTTTTCCAATTCTAGTAAATCTTCTATGGTTCTAAGACCACTCATTCCATTTCCAATTACTACTAATTTCTCTTTCACTTTCAGTCCTTTTATTCTTATTGTTTAATTATTACAAAAAATGTATCTTTTTTATTTTATTAGCTGTATATTTTTTATACATTTACCTTAAAATAACATTATATTTTCTAAAATATAGAAAATAAACATGTAAAAACTTCTAATTAAGCTTAAATTTTAATTAAATTTGCTAATAATAAGATTATTATTAACAATAGAATTAAACTTATACTCTGCCAAAAAACTACTGGATTTTTTTCTATAATAGGTGGTGTTTTATTACTTAAAAACTTTTTATTTGGAGTTTTTAAATCAAATAAAAACTCACTAAGTTCTGAATATCTTTCATTGGGATTTACATTTAGAGCTTTTTTTATTGCCCCATCAATCCATAAAGGAAATTCTGGATATAAAGTTGTATATTTCAGTTTGTTTTGTGCGCTTTTTGTTTTTGCCCTTGCAACTTGAACCCCATATGGAAGTTTGTTTGATAGCATCTGATATGCTATTGCGCCAAGAGAAAATATATCAGACTTTACGGTTCCTTCTTCTCCTAAAAAGTATTCAGGTGCAGAATATAAAGCAGTCCCAAGTAAGTTTTCTTGTTCCATAAAAGTATTTATTTCTAAAATACCTTCAATTTTAGTAGAACCAAAATCTATGATTTTTAATGAGCCTGTTTTATCTATTAGTATATTTTCTGGGCGTATATCTTGGTGAATCATCTCTAATCTATGAAATGCCATAAGTCCTTTTGCTATTTGTTCAAGTATATTTCTAACAGTTTCAATTTTTGGTTTAGGATTATCAATCATCCATTGTGTAAGTGTAGTAGAATCAATATATTCAAAAATAGTATATATATAGTTTTGTTTTCTATTTGCAATATAAGCTTTTGCCACATGGGGGTTATTAACTCTTTTTGCAATCCACTCTTCTAGTAAAAAACGCTCTAAATAAGCTTTGTCATTTTGTAAGTCTATTGAGGGAGTTTTTATTACAACTGTTTTATCGTTATCATTATCTTTTGCTAGATAGACATGACTTCTGCTTGTAGCACTTAATTCTCTTATAATAGTATAACCATCAAACTCTTCTCGTGATTCTAAAAGTGGAGGTATTGGTTTAGTTGAAATTTGTCGTTGAATTTCATTAGAATCCTTATCTGGTAAAGAGTTTATTTTTACTATTTGAAGTGTTAAATTATCATCACTATTATTTTCTATAGCTTTTTGAATAATATCTTTTGCAGTTTGATTATAATCTTCACAATTTTCTAAACTTTTATTAATAAATTCTGCATCAACAAACTCATAAACACCATCTGTCATAAGTAAAAAAATATCATCTTTTTCAACCGATACAGTTTCATAATCAATGGCAACTTGAGAATCAATACCTAACGCTCGGCTAAGATAACTTTTCTCATTTGAAATCCATGTTCGATGGTCAGTTGTAAGTTGTTCTAGATTATTGTTTTTTAGCCTATATACTCTTGTATCTCCCACATGGAAGATATGTGCTGTATTTGATTTGATAATTAAAGTACTAAAGGTACATACAAATCCCTTATCTTTATCAAGATGATATTGACTTTGTCTATTTTGAGAATAAAGCCATGAGTTTGTGGCTTTTAATACTTTGTTTGCAGAGTTTTTTACACTCCACGCTTCAGATGTAGAGTAATAATCTTGTAAAAAAGTTACAACTGATAGTTTACTGGCTTCTTGGCTTACCTTACTACTGCTTATTCCATCAGCAATAGCAACAGCTATACCCTTACTTGTAAGATGAGGTTCATTAGGAATATGAACATCATGAAAGTCTTGATTGATTTGTTTAATACCTTTTGTTGAGTATTGACCAATAGATACTTTTAATTGATTATTCATATTATTCCTAATAAATATTTAGAGTTTTACCAAGATTTATAAGGTAAGAACTTACCATTCATCGTGATTTTTACTCTATCTCCTGCTGGATTTTCTTCTTTATCTATATCCATTGAAAAATCAATGGCACTCATAATTCCATCACCAAATTTTTCACCAATAAGCTCTTTGATAGTTTCTCCATAAACACCAACTATCTCATATAGTCTATAAACTACTGGATCTTGAGGTATTGTAAAATCCCAAGTTTTATTTGGAAACTCTTGTAGTACTATAGATACTTCATCACTTAAACCTAATACTTCACAAAGTTTTTTTACATACTCTTCTTTTAAACTGTTCATTCCAAAACAAGCAGATGTAAGAAAAACAGGGGCCAAACCAACTTTTGAAGCAATCTCTTCCCATGATAAGTTAGAACTTTTCTTAGCTAAAATTATCTCTTCAGTCATTTCTAATTTGTTCATTATATATTCCTTTTAAAAGAACTTTATAGGCTTTATGCCTATAAAGTTAATTATGCAGCTTTATTTGTAGATCTATCTAAAGTTCTTTTGGCACCTGTTTTTACATGTGTTGCATAAAGAGTAAGTCCTGTAAATGCTAAACCACCAACTAAGTTACCTAAAGCAACTGGTAATTCATTCCATAATAAATAATCAGCAATAGTAAAGTTACCACCCATGATTAAAGAGAATGGGAATAAAAACATATTAACAATAGAGTGCTCAAATCCCATAAAGAAGAAAAGCATAATTGGCATCCACATAGCTAAAGCTTTACCTGTAACTGAAGTTGAAACCATAGCTCCAACAACACCCATAGATACCATCCAGTTACATAACATACCTCTAATAAATACAGTAAGCCACCCATCTAATCCATAAGCAGAATAACCAACTGTTCTAGCTTCTCCAATACCTGCAACTTTTGCAGCTATTGCTCCACCATCAGTATTAAAGCCATATGTAAAAATAAAAGCCATCATAAATGCAACAGTTAAAGCACCTAAAAGGTTACCCAATGCAACTAGTCCCCAGTTTCTTAGAACCTGATTTACAGTTACTCCTGGTCTTTTGTCTAAAAGTGCTAAAGGCACAAGCATAAATACACCAGTTAAAAGGTCAAACTTCATTAAATAAAGCATAATAAATCCAACAGGGAATAAACAAGCTCCTAAAATAGGAGAACCAGATTTCATAGCAACTGTGATTGCAAATACTGCAGCAAGTGCAAGTATTGCTCCTGCCATATATGCTCTAATTAATGTGTCTTTTGTAGACATATATACTTTTGACTCACCAGAGTCAACCATTTTCGTAACAAATTCAGAGGGGTCTAAATAAGCCATAATGTTCCTTTTTTTTAATTGATTTTTTAAGATAAAGAATTAAAACAAAGAAAGTGAGGAAAAAAATGTGAAAATGATTTTTTTTTGTATATTTTTTATACATTTAAATAAAAGTAGATCAAAATATAATGTTTATAATAATAAAAAGGATTGTTTATCAAAAAATCTATTATTTATCTATTTATATTTTTTCTATTGTCACTATTTTTTATAATTGGTATTACAATTAAAAACTCCTATCAAATTCAAGAGAACTTATTAACAGAGAGTCTAAAAAATAAAGCACTTGCAATATTTAATTTAATTGTTGATATGAGACATTGGAATGCTCAGTATGATGGAGTATATGTAAAATCAGAAAAATTACAACCAAACCCATATTTAGATCCAAACTTTATAAAATCAGAACATGGGGAAACTTTAGTTTGGGTAAATCCAGCTTTTATGACAAGACAAATATCTGATATAGCAAGCAAAAGAGATGGATTTAAACTAAAAATTACAAGTAATAAACTTATAAATAAAAATAATGCACCCGATGAAGATGAGAAAAAAATACTTGATTATTTTGATAAAAATCCAGAAACCCCTTACTCATGGGAGATAAAAGATAATCAATTTAAGTTCATGGGAGCACTTAAAACTGAAAAAGCATGTCTGACATGTCATTCTAAACAAGGTTATAAAGTAGGAGACATTAGAGGTGGAATAAGTGTCACTTTTGATGTTGCAAATGAGTTTGAGCAATTAAGTGAGATAAATAAAGAAAAAACACAAACTATTATTTTCTTAATTATTGCAGCAATTGGAGCTTTAATTACTTTACTTATACATGAAAGTATGAAAAGAAAAGATGAGATTAAAATATCAAAGTTAAATGAATCCCTGGAAGTAAAAGTAAATGAGCTAGATGAGTTTAATAAAACCTTACATAAAAAAGTACAAGAAGAGGTGAAAAAACAAAGGGAAAAAGAGAATTTATTAATACAACAATCAAAAATGGCAGCACTTGGTGAAATGATAGGAAATATTGCACACCAATGGAGACAACCAATAAGTGCAGTAAGTGCCATAATGATGAATATAAAATGGACAGCAATTTCAGAAGGCATGAATAAAGAGTTTATAGATGAGAGAATGAAAGAGGCAAATGAACAGTTAAGTTATATGTCTCAAACAATAGATGATTTTAGAAACTTTTTCAAACCAAACAAAGAAAAAGAGTTTTTTGATTTGGATTTAGAAGTTAGAAAAACCTATAAAATACTAAAAGATACCTTGCAACACAACAACATAAATTTTCAGATTTTTTCAAATAAGGAGATTATGGTTTATGGATATCCAAGTGAGTTTTCTCAAGTGATATTAAATATCATCTCAAATGCAAAAGATGTTTTAATAGAACGAAATACAGATAAACCCAAAATAGAAGTACATATCTTAAAAGATGAAGAAAATATATATTGTAAGATTTGTGATAATGGTGGGGGAATAGAAGAAAAAAATATAAATAAAATCTTTGAACCATACTTTACAACTAAAGAGTTGAGAGGAACAGGCATAGGACTATATATTTCAAAAGAGATAATAGAAAAACATATGCAAGGTTTATTGGTAGTGAAAAATAATGAGCTTGGGGCAGAGTTTATAATCTCAATACCCATAAAAGAGGAAGAAGCATGATGGATATAATACCAAGATTAAAAAGTAAAACAATTCTTTTAGTAGAAGATGAAAAAGTTATAAGAGAAAATATCGCTTCAATGTTAAAATTCTTTTTTAAAGAAGTTTACATCGCAATTGATGGCTATGATGGTATTGATAAATATGAAAACAATCTTCCAGATATAGTAATGACTGATTTAAAGATGCCAAATATGGGTGGTTTTGAATTAATCTCTGAACTTAAAAATCGTAAATCAACTGCCTTTACTATTATAGTGTCTGCTCACACAGATACTGATTTACTTATAAATGCCATACACAATGGAGTAGATAGATATATAGTCAAACCAGTATTAGAAGATGATTTATTTGATACCTTTAAAGCCTTTTTAGAAAAACTTGATAATGTTATGCCCCAAGTTATAAAGTTGAGTGACAACTTATCAATAGATATTGATAAAAGAGAAGTAATCTCAAATGGAGAGTCTATTCACTTAAATAAAAAAGAGAATATGCTTTTAAAACTTTTATGTAAAGATTTTAATAAAACTATTTCCTATGAAGAAATAGAGTATCAAGTTTGGGGAAGTGAGTCTATGAGCCTATCTGCAATAAGAAGTGTTGTTAGAGATTTGAGAAAGAAGACAGGGCAAAATTATATTATAAATGTTTCGGGGGTTGGATATAGATTGAAATAATTTTCAATCTATATTTATATTCTAGTAATACTCTTAACTCTAACTGCACTATGATTATAATCTGGTTCAAATGATTCTTTATCTACCAAGTCAAGTGTAAGATAGTTGATTTTTTTTACACTTACTGGGATAAAGATAGTTTTTTCTCTTACATCAGGTGTTACTTTTGCTTCTAAAGTAATTTCCCCTCTTGCAGAAGTTACATCTACCATATCTCCATTTTTTATCTCTAAGTCTTTTGCATCATTTGGATTTATTTCTACATATTCTAGAGGTTTATATTTTTTCAGCTTATCTACATGTGCTGTTTTTGTACCACTATGCCATTGATCTCTTGTTCTTCCTGTTAGAAGAATAAAAGGAAACTCTTTTGATGTTTTCTCCGATAAGTTTTCATTTTTTACGAAATGTATATTTGCTTTTTGATTTGTAGTTAAGTATTTATTATCTTTAAATAGATTTTTTCCCCATATAAAAGTATCCTCTTTCATTTTATGTATATCTAGATGTTGATTTGTACTTATTTTTGTCATCTCTTGAAATTCTTGGAAAATTTCTTCTACATTTTCATAATTAAATGAGTCCTTTAATCCAAGCTCCCAAGCTATGAGTTTGAAAACCTCCCAGTCAGGTTTACAATCGATTGATGTTCTTGTTACTTTCTTTTGTTTGGTTATTGTTCTATCCATATTTGTTTGTGTTCCATCTTTTTCTCCCCAAGGAGCAGCTGGAAGTTTTATGTGTGCAAAGGGTGAAGTTTCTGAATTCTCATAAGCATTTACTTCAACTATTAATGGAATATTTTTAAAGGCTTCTTCTACTTTAGTTCTATTTGGAAGATGGTATATTGGATCTGTATGTGAAATTATGAGGATTTCAATATTTCCTTTTAAAGCTTCATCAACAATCTCACATGAAGTTAGCCCTCTTTGATTTTTTATTCCTGATGTTTTCCAAAACTCTTCAACCTTTTTTATTGACTCTGGTTCAAAATCCAAATGAACGGCAAGTGTTGTAGACAAACCTCCTACTTCTCTTCCACCCATAGCATTTGGCTGACCTGTTAGTGAAAAAGGTCCATTTCCTGCTTTGTTTATTTTTCCAGTGATTAGATGCATATTTATAAGACTTAAGTTTTTATCCACACCTTGAACACTTTGATTTAGTCCCATTGTCCATGCACTTATTATGTTTTCATTTTCATAAAATAGTTGTATAAACTCTTCAAACTGCTCTTTTGACAAACCAGTTCTTTTTAGCATTTTTGTTTTTGCTTCCCTTGAGAGTTTATTTTTATATATATCAAAGTTGTTCGTATACTTTTCTATATAATCCATATTGATTTTTTCATCATTAATCAATCTTTGGCAAACAAGATTAAAAAAGTCTATATCACTTCCCACTTTTATTTGTAAGTGCAAATGGGCAGCATTTGTAGTTAGAGTAACTCTAGGATCTATTACTACAAGTTTTAATCCTCTTTTTAACTCTTTTTTGATTTTATTAAAAAATACAACATGTGCTTCTGCAGCATTTGAACCTACAAGAATTAGTAAGTTTGCTTTTTTAATATCTTTCATAGAGACTGGTACATAATCAACGCCAAATGCTTTTTTATGAGCTACTACTGCACTTGCCATACATGTTCTACTATTGGTATCAACATTATTTGTATTTATAAAACCTTTTGCCAATTTATTAGCAATATAGTAATCTTCTGTTAAAAGTTGTCCAGAAAGATAGAATGCTATTTTTTCAGGATTGGTTTTTTTTATTTTTGATGCTATATATTTAATTGATGTATCCCAATCTATTGTTGTAAATTTACCATCTTGTTTTATTTGAGGTCTTAATAACCTCGATGATGTTTGTATCGTGTGAAGTTCAGAAACTCCTTTTGCACATAATAACCCTTCATTAGTAGGATATGATATGTCGCCAACAAGTTTAGATGTATCAAACTCTATTCCACAACCAACACCACAATAACCACATACAGACTTAATCATTTTAAACCTTTTTATTATATATGATGTAATTATACAATAAAATTCATTAAAAATTAAGAATAACTGTATATAAAATATACAAATAAGTTGAAATTTACATTAATAAATAGTATATAATTTCTCCATCGATTATTTAAAATGAATAAATTCAAGGAGAAAAGATGTTAAAACAAGTGTTAAAAATAGGTCTTGGGATTTCAGTTGTAGCTTCTACATTGATGGCAACTCCCGAAAAAACTAAATTAAAAATAGGTTTTATTGCATTGACTGATTGTGCTCCATTAGTAATAGCAAAAGAAAAAGGTTTTTTTAAAGAAGAAGGCTTAGATGTACATGTTTCAAAAGAAGGTGGTGGTTGGCCTGGAATTCAACAAAAAGTTATAAGTGGAGAGTATGATTTTTCACATGCACTTGCTGGTATGCCTATTGCTGCAACTTTAGGAATAAATGGAAATGCACACTTACAAGCACTTTTATCACTTGATTTAAATGGTAATGCAATTACTTATGGTAATAACATTATAAAAGAGATGGAAAAATACGGATTAGATAAAACAAAAAGACCAGTAAGTGCTGAGAGTTTAAAAAAGTATATTGATGCAAAACATAAAGCAGAAGGTTCAAACTATTCTCCACTAAACTTTGGAATGGTACATCCAGTTTCAACACATAATTATGAGTTAAGATATTGGATGGCATCTAGTGGAATTAAGCCTGATGAAGATTGTACAATCAAACCTTTCCCACCACCTACTATGCCATCAAACCTAATTGCTGGAAATATAGAAGGATATTGTGTTGGTGAGCCTTGGAATTCTCGAATTGTTCTTAAAGGAGCAGGAAGTGCGTTAGTTACAAATTATGATATTTGGAACAATAATCCAGAAAAAGTTTTACAAGCAAGAGCAGATTTTGTTAAGAAAAATCCAGAAACTACAAAAGCAGTTATGAGAGCAGTTATAAAAGCTCAAATGTGGTTAGATGCTTCTTGGGAAAATAGAGAAGAGGCTATTAAGTACTTGGCTAAAAACAATTATGTAAAGGCACCAGTTAATGTTTTAAGAAAATCAATGAGTGGAACTTTCCTTTATAACAAAGGTGTAGATTCTGCAAATCCTATGTTTAATGTATTTGCAAATGATTATGCTGCATATCCCTTTTATTCACATGGTATGTGGTTTATCACTCAAATGTATAGATGGGGACAACTTGACCATGCAGTTAATATGAAAGAAGTTATAGAAAAAGTTTATAGACCTGACTTATTTGCAGTTGTAGCAAAAGAGGTTGGATACTCTTTACCAGAATCTCCTTGGAAAAAAGATGGTGTTGATGAATATAACAAATTCTTAGATGGAAAAGTATGGGATCCAAATAAAGCAGTTGATTATATTTATGACTTTAAAGTTCAAAACTCTTTAGTATCAAAAGAAGAGTTAGCTAAAGCAAACAAATGGATAGTTGAAACAAAACAACCAGCATATGTTTGTCCTTATGGACCAGCAGGATGTGCAGATCCGAAGTTTGTAACAAAAAAATAACTAAAAGAGGAAATTTTCCTCTTTTATGATTACTGATATTAATGCTTGATTTACTCTCCTTTTTTCAAGCATTAATATGAGTAATTACTTTTAAAGTAAGAACGAAAGGTAAAAAATGAATAAAAATAGGTTAAAAAATATTGTGCTTCCAGCTATTGTTTTTTTTATAATAGTAGCTATATGGTCAACGATTGCACAAAATGTCCACAATTTTCCAACACCAGCTGATACTTTTGTACATGCATTTGGTGGAACAGATAGTAATGGCGATGAGGTAATCGGAGTTTTGTCTGATCCCTTTTATGTGGAAAATCAAGATGACAAAGGTATTTTTTGGCAAGTAGTAAGTTCACTTGAGAGAGTTTTTGCTGGATTTATTTTGGCAATTATTATAGGTGTTCCTGTGGGATTATCAATTGGAATGAGCAAAAATTTTCAAATTGCGTTAGAACCATATATTCAGATTTTTAAACCGGTATCTCCATTGGCTTGGTTACCTCTTTTACTTTTCGTATTTCAAGATATAAATGCGACAGCTATTTCAACAATTTTTGTTACCTCAATATGGCCAATTATTATAAATACTTCACTTGGAGTTAAAAGTGTAAGTGAAGATTATATGAATGTGGCAAAGGTTTTACAATTTACTCCACTAGAAAAAATTAGAAAGATAATTTTACCAGTTGCCGTTCCATATATTTTTACGGGTATGCGATTAAGTCTTGGTATTGCATGGCTTGTAATTGTAGCAGCTGAGATGTTAACGGGTGGTATTGGTATTGGATTTTGGATTTGGGATGAATATAACAATCTTAACTACTATAATATCATTATTGGTATCATCATTGTTGGGTTGGTTGGATTTTTATTGGACATTATTATGGGAAAAATTGCAGATTTTTTTGATTATAGAAAGAGAGTTTAAAGATGGAAAAGAAATTTTTGAGTTTAGAGTTTGTAGATAAAGTTTTCCCTTTACCAAATGGAAAAGAGTATGTGGCAGTTAAAGATGTAAATTTACAAATCAAAAAAGATGAAATAGTATCAATAATTGGACATAGTGGTTGTGGTAAAAGTACTTTATTAAATATGATTGCTGGACTTGATACAGTAAGTTCTGGAGGAATATTTTTAAATAATAAAGAAGTAAATGGACCAGGACCAGATAGAGCAGTTGTTTTTCAAAACCATTCATTATTACCTTGGCTAACAGTTTTTCAAAATATTGAATTAGCAGTTAAAAAAGTAATGCCAGAATTAAGTAAAAGTGATCTTGAAGAGAGAGTTGATAAATTTGTTGACATGGTTAATTTAACACATGCTAGAGATAAGTTTCCAGGAGAGATATCTGGTGGTATGAAACAAAGAGTTGGAATAGCAAGAGCTTTATCTATAAGACCAGAAGTTTTACTTATGGATGAGCCTTTTGGAGCACTAGATTCTTTAACAAGAGCAAATCTACAAGAGCACTTAATGAGAATACAACAAAGTGTAAAAAATACAGTTATTATTATCACACATGATATTGATGAAGCTGTTTTATTAAGTGATAGAGTTGTAATGATGACAAATGGTCCAAGCGCAACTATTGGTGAAGTTTTAGAAGTAAACTTACCACATCCAAGAAACAGAGTTGAGCTTCAAAAAGATTCAGAATATATTAGATGTAGAGAAGCAATTTTGAGCTTTCTTTATGAAAAATTTGCAAAAGAAGATGAGTAAAATTAAAGTAAGTAAACTTACTTTAATTTTATATATTCATCGTGGATATAAATTGTATCATCAAAAACTATAACTTTATCCTCTTCATCAAAAGAGTAATCATAAATTTTATCAGTTTTAAAATCTTCAGAGATATTTACTATATAACCTTGTGATTCTAAAGCATATATTGAACTTCCAAAAGCTAATGCATAAAATTTAGCAAATTTATATTTTTTTCTATTCATTATATTTAATGAAATATCTGTTTTAATTATTTGACCATCAATTGTTGCTAAATATATATCAGTTCCATGAGAGATGATATCTCTTAAGTCATACTCTTTTATATTTAAAACGCCATCCCCTACAGAGATGATTTTTTTTGAACTTGCTGCTATTAAAGTATTATTTACCACAGTTAAATAGATGATATTGTTAAACTTATTATCTGCATCAACAATGATATTTCTAACTACTTTATAGTTTTGAGCAGATACAACTAATATTTTTCCATCAAGTGTTGGAAATAGTATTAAGTTTGACATGAAAAATGGAGCTGCAATTCTATTATCATTTGCTAGGGATTTTGTTAGGTACTCTTTAAATAAAATTTTACCATCTCTTAAATCATAAGCCATAATTGAATTATCACTATTAACTAAAGCTAAAATATCATCTTTCATACTTGCTGCAACAACTGCAGTATTTGTTACTATTTCTTTATCTGCAACAAAAATCTTATCTTTTATATTTGTAGAGATAACTTTTCCCTCATTTAAGTTTAAAAACTCAAAGCCTTCAGGAAGTTTTATATTTGAAACACCCCTAGAACTAATAAATTGTCCATTATCTAACGTTGCACCATCTCTATTAAATGATTTTATACTAGAGCTTATAGACTTACTATCTTGATTAAAAGATGAAGTATCTTCAGGTTCAAAATACTGTTTTTTAGAACAAGCAGTAAATAGTACGATTGCTGAAATTAAAATTAGTAAATGTTTCATTATATACCTTTATTTTGTTATTAAATAGTGCTCTAAAAGTGCAACTAAATCTGTAACTTGTGATGTCTCAGGAATCATTTTAAGAGCATCTCTTGCCTCTTGATATTTTCCTGTTTGAGCTAAAATAAGTGCTCTATTAAATATTGCAAACTCTTTTAATAAAAAGTTCTTTTCCATAGAAACATCATTTAGTTTTTTTACATTTTGCTCTTTTATAGCTTTTTCATATGCTAAGAGTTCTTTAAAAAATTCTGTATTTATTGAAATATCTTTTTTCTGTGAGTTAAATAATACTATTTCATATAGTCTAGTATTTAAGCCTTTTAAAGTCTCTAAAGCTTTTTCATCATTAGGATTTTTTAATAACTCTTGAAAAACTATATTTGCTTTTATTTTGTTTTGTTCTTTTAGATATGAAGTTACATTTATAGCTATTACTGCTACAACAATTATTACAACAGCAGATATAATTAATAGCTTGTATTTTTTGAAAAATCTTTCTAGTCTTACAAAGCCTTCTAAAAATTTTTCTTCACTATTAAGCTCTTCTTTTACGAAATCCATATTCTCTTTTAAACTCATTGATTAACCTTCTAAAAAATTAGCTATAAGTGTACAAAAATTTTCATAAAATCTTACTTTTATAAAAAATTATATATAATACAAACCTATTAAAGTATTGGGGTTAAGATGAATAAAATTATATTATCAATTATTGTTTTAGTATTTTCATTAAATTTTTTATATGCAGAAGATAATACGGATAAGAAAGATGCACAAAGCAGATTTGAATCTTTATCAAAATTAACAAATGTAATTGGAACTGTTGAAAAATATTATGTAGATGAATTAAAGTTACAAGAGATAGTGGATAAAGCCTTAAAAGGTTTGATGCAAGAGTTAGATGCACATTCAACTTTTATGGATAAAAAATATTTCAAAGAGATGCAAATTCAGACAAATGGTGAATTTGGAGGATTGGGTATAACTGTTGGTATGAGAGATGGCGCTTTAACTGTTATTTCACCAATTGATGGTACTCCTGCATATGAAGCTGGTGTTAAATCAGAAGATATTATTTTAAAAATTGATGATAAGTCAACTTTAAATATGACTTTAGATGAAGCTGTTGGACTTATGCGTGGAAAACCAAAAACACCTATTTCCTTAACAGTTGTTAGAAAACTTGAATCAAAACCTATAACTATAGAGATTATTAGAGATATTATTAAAATTGAATCTGTAAAATCAAAAACAATAGGAAAAGATATTTTATACCTAAGAGTTACAAGTTTTGATAAAAATGTTACAGATAGCTTAACAGAAATAATTAAAAAAAGTAAAGATACAAAAGGTATTGTTTTAGACTTAAGAAATAATCCAGGTGGACTATTAACACAAGCAATTGGAGTAGTTGACCTGTTTGTTGATAAGGGAATTATAGTTTCTCAAAAGGGTAGAGATAGTGAAAATGAAGAGGTATTTAATGCAAGTTACTCAAATACACTTTCAAGAATGCCTTTAGTTGTATTGGTAAATGGTGGTAGTGCTTCAGCTTCAGAAATTGTAAGTGGAGCATTGCAAGACCATAAAAGAGCAATTTTAGTTGGACAAAAAACATTTGGAAAAGGTTCAGTTCAAGTTGTATTACCAATTACTTCTGACAAAAGTGAAGGTATAAAATTAACTATTGCTAAATATTACTTACCAAGTGGAAGAACTAT
The DNA here is from genome assembly GCF_937982575.1 of uncultured Arcobacter sp. Lineage (NCBI taxonomy): Bacteria > Pseudomonadati > Campylobacterota > Epsilonproteobacteria > Campylobacterales > Arcobacteraceae > Arcobacter > uncultured Arcobacter sp. The sequence goes on from NZ_CALJLR010000008.1 coordinate 49,038, forward strand.
TCAAGCAACCGGTATTAGTCCTGATATCATTTCATACCCAGGGGCTGCTGTTCAAGCTCCAGATATGGATTTTGCTATAAAAGAAGCGGATTTGAAAAAACACTTAGAGAGTGAATTAGAAAAAGTTGATGGTAAGGTAAAAAAAGTAGAAAAAGTTAAAGATAAAAAAGGTGATGATAAGGTTATCACAGAAGCTGATGCTTTAAAAGATAATCAATTAAAAACTGGGATTGATATATTAAAAAGTTTAATAATTACAAATAAATAAAACGATGACAATCTATAAATTAGATGTAAAAGAATAATCGGAGGAAAATAAATGAAAATAAGTGATATTGTAGCACTTGGTCTTTGGCCTCAATCAAAGAAAACTACAACGCAAAAAGGTATTTCACAATTAGAAGAGTTAGGATATAACTTATTTTATATTGGTAAAAATGCAGATCTTTATACATGTCCAGGAGAAGAACAGAAGGTACTTTTAGTTAGAAGCGACAGATGTTCAGTTTTTGATATTCCTTTAAATCTAGAAATTGAGGGAAAAGGTATTTGGCAAACTGCTATATCAAATAGCGGAGCAAGATTTGCAGAAGAATCAGGTATCAAAACAGCAATTTTATCTGAAACTGTTGACCAATCTTTAAGTGTTGCTCCAAGATGTCAGCTTATGGAACTATGCAAAGCATTAGAAGCAGAGATTGATGGAGAAGTTGTACAGTTTGAATTTATTTTTAGAAACTATTTAACAGGTTCATTATTTGATGCAACTCAAAAAGGCAATGACCCTTATGGTTTACAGTTAGATTCAACTTTACAAGAGTGGTATAAATTTGATACTCCAATCTTTACTCCAACTACAAAAGGTGTTAAAGATATTCCATTAAATTCTGCAAAGGTGCGAGAAAAATTTCCTGAAATTATTTCAAGTTTAGAAAAACTTTTTAAAGATTTTACACAGTATGCATATGAGAATGGTATTATTGTTGTAGATACCAAACTAGAAGTATTTGTAAATGCAAAAGGGGAATGGATTTTAGGTGATGAGATTTTAACACCTGAGAGTTCAAGATTTATTTCAAAAGAAAAATTTGATGCTAAAAACTATATTTCAATGGATAAACAAATCCTTCGAAACTTTGCAAAAGAAAATTCTTGGAAAGAGAAAGCAAAAAGTTTAAAAGCTGGCGAAAAATTAGATGTTGAAGTTCCAGCTTCTATAAAAAATGAGGTTTTAAGTGGATATAAAACTATCCATGAAAGATTAAGTAAATAGTTTTAAATGAAGTACTAGGTACTTTACAAATCTAAATTGCTAAAGGTATGTTTAGATATAATCGCAAAAATATAAATTGAAGGTAATAAATGAAAGCAATCGTAAATGTAGCATTGAAACAAGGTGTATTAGATGACCAAGGAAAAGCAACGCATCATGCATTGGATACTTTAGGATTTAAAGAAGTTGTAAAAGATGTAAGAATTGGGAAACAAATTATTTTAGAATTAAACTCTTCAACAAAAGAAGAAGCCCAAACAGAAGTTACAAAAATGTGTGAAAAATTACTTGCAAATACTGTAATTGAAGATTACAATATTCAAATTATAGAGTAGAATTATGAATGTAGCAGTATTACAATTTCCAGGTACAAATTGTGAGTATGACACGAAATATGCATTTGAAAAATTAGGTGCAAATGTTCAAATCATATGGCACAAAGATACAAAACTACCTGAAAACATAGATTTAATCGTTATTCCAGGTGGATTTTCATATGGAGATTATTTAAGAAGTGGAGCAATTGCAAGATTTGCAAATATTATGGAATCAGTAAAAGAGTTTGCCTCAAAAGGTGGAAAAGTTTTAGGGATTTGTAATGGATTTCAAATCTTACTTGAAGCTGGTCTTCTTCCTGGTGCGATGAAGAGAAATGATTCATTGCATTTTATTTCAAAATATAATCATTTAAAAGTTATAGAAAATGAAAATAGTTTTTTAAATAAACTTAAAAAAGATGATGTAGTAAATATTCCAATTGCACATCATGATGGAAACTACTTCATTGATGCGGAAGGTTTAAAAGAGCTTGAATCAAATGAACAAATACTTTTAAAGTATTGTGATGAAAAAGGAAATCTTTTAAATATAAATGGTTCTGTTTCAAATATCGCAGGTATTTGTAATAAAGAAAAAAATGTTTATGGACTTATGCCTCACCCTGAACGTGCAATAGAAACACTTCTTGGATGTGATGACGGTGTTAAGATGCTAGAAGGTTTCTTCAAATAATAAGAGGTAGTTTTACTACTTCTTAAAATAGGAAAAATATGAAAAGTATTTTTTATTTACTGCTTATTTCAGTTTTATTATTTGCTAATGAAAGTGAACCTCAAAACTCTTCTGAATTTATAAAAAAAGAGAGTTCAGTTTTTGATACTAGCAATAGTATACAAGCTGAAGAATTAAAAACAAGCTATTTTGAAGAGATTATTAATTATGAGTCAAAAAATGATTTAAAAGAAAAAAATATATACCTAAGCTACAAATCATTTCCCCAAAATATCTTTAAAAATCAAAGATTTGAAATTATTTTAAAAGCCATAATTACAGCAGATGATTATGACAAAATTGAGACAAGATTTATCAATTCAAAAAATATGAATGTCTTAAATCCCGAATCTTCTTGGGAAGAGATAGAAGATAAAACCTTTGAAAATAAGTTTTATTTTAAAGCATATGAAGATAGTTTTGTAATGCCAACATTTCAAGTTGCTATTTATAAAAACTTAGAATTAATTGAAGTTCAAAATATAGCACCTCAAGAGGTTGCTTTTAGTGAGATAGGTAAAAATATCAATAACTTTTCATCTGTAATTGCAAAAGATTTGGTAATTAATGCCCATAAAACAAAACAGTATAATAATGATGAACTAATAACAATTATGGATATTAATGCCGTAGAATCAAACTTAGAAGATTTTGCAATAAAAGGGGTAGAAGAGCAGGGAATCTCAAAAATTGATGATAACTATCCTGAACAAAATTTATTATACTATTTAGTCTTACCAGTTCACACTAAAAAACTTGATTTCTCTTATTATAATAGTTTTGAAAAGAAATTTATAACAATCAAAATCCCAATAGTATTGGAAAATGAATTAGTTAGTACTCAAACAGATTTAAATCCAAATAAAAGTAATATTTTATTGTATAAAAGAGTTGCACTAGGTGGATTATTTGCACTATTTTTAATAATTTATATTTGGAAAAGAAAAAAGATTTATCTTATATTAACACTTATAGCCTGTGTTGGATTATTGATTTATTCAATACCTAATAAAACTAGTACCTTAAAAAAAGATAGTTATATCTATATCCTTCCAACAAAAAAGTCAACAATATTTCAAAAAACAAATAAAGATTATCTAGTTGAAGTATCGATAAAAAGAGGTGATTTTGTTAAAATTATTGTAGAACAAGGTGATAAAAGTATGATTGGATGGGTTAAAGAAGATGATCTTAACAAGAATTAGAGGAATAATAGTATTAATACAGTTTACTATAACTGTAGCAATTGTTGTAGTCTCTATGTATACTTTTAAAAATCATGTGCATAAGATTATAAAATTATGGATGAAATTACAAATTTTCTTTTTAGGTATTAAGATTGAAGAAGTTGGTAAAATGGATGAATCATGTGATATGGTTATTATGAATCATCAAAGTCTTCTTGATATTATAGTAATAGAACATATTCACAACAGACATTTAGCATGGGTTGGAAAAAAAGAGATTACTGATCTGTTTTTCTTTGGGCATATTATGAAAGCTCCCCAAATGATTACAATTGATAGAGAGAATAAAACAGGTTTAATAAAGCTTATCAAAGAAGCAAAAGATAGATTATCTAAAAATAGACCAATAGCAATATTTCCAGAAGGTACTAGAAGTCAGGGCGACAATATGCTAAGTTTTAAAGCAGGTGCTGCAATGGTAGCAAATAAATTGAACTTAAAAGTACAACCATTAATTATCATAAATACAAAAAAAATATTAGATTCTCAAAAACTTCAAGCAAATCCAGGAGTTGTGAAGGTTATTTATTTAGATCCTGTTCAAGCTAATAAAGATACAAATTGGTACAAAGAAACTGAAGAGAAAATGAAAGAAGTACTAGCCACTCATATGCGAAAAGAGCTGTGATGACACTCTCTTGGCAGACAATTTTAGCAGTAGGTTGTGGGGGATTTTTAGGGGCAGTTGCAAGGGTATATGTAACTCACAGCATGAATTTATCTATGAAATCAGATTTTCCCTGGGGAGTTTTAACTGTAAATATTATTGGAAGTTTTTTAATAGGAATTCTATTTGCAATATTTGTACACTATACCGTTTCTGATACTTTAAAAGCTTTTTTAACAAGTGGGTTTTTAGGAGCATTGACTACATATTCAACATTTGCAATGGAGAGCTTCTTTTTACTTAATAGTTCACTTATTTTAGGTGCTACAAATATGTTTTTAAATCTTTTTGGAACAATCGTTGCTGCAGGTAGTGGATACAAACTTTTAAGCTTTTTACTTAAGTGAAATAATCCAATTTATTTAAGGATTAAGAAGATATAATATTCCTTAAATTTAGAAAAAAGTCAATATAGGAGAATAATATGGGTATGCCAGGTGGTATGGAATGGATTTTAATTGCGTTGGTAGTGTTATTACTTTTTGGTGGTAAGAAAATCCCTGAGTTAGCAAAAGGTTTAGGTTCTGGAATTAAGAACTTTAAAAATGCTGTTAAAGAAGATGAAAAAGAAGAAGAAGTTGCAAAAGCAGATAAAGCTGATGAAATAGAAGATAAGAAAACAAAAACTGCTTCAGTAGATACAGAAGATAGTAAAAAAGCTTAGGAATTAATAGTTGCAAATTCAAGTAAAAGAATATATAGAAAAGATATTAGAAACACAAAATTTAGTTTTAGAAAAACCTAAAGATATCTCTTTAGGTCATTATGCAACACCAGTTGCTTTTTCATTGGCTAAAGAGTTAAGAAAAAATCCAATGCTAATTGCACAAGAATTAGCCGATAAGTTTAAAGATTCGCAAATCTTTGATAGTGTAACAGCTGTAAAAGGTTTTGTGAATTTTAAACTTTCAAACAGTTTTTTAGAAGAGCTTACTTCAAAACTTTTTGAAGATGAAGAAGCTTTTGCAAAGGGTGAAAATAAAAATCAAACAGTTCTTTTGGAGTATGTTAGTGCAAATCCAACAGGACCACTACATATTGGACATGCAAGAGGTGCGATTTTTGGTGATACTTTAGCTCGTGTTGGTAAACACTTAGGTTATGATATTACTACAGAGTATTATATAAATGATGCTGGTGCACAAATGGATATGTTAGGACTTTCTGTATCTTTAGCTGGAAGAGAGTTTTTGCTAAATGAAACAGTTGACTACCCTGAATCATATTATAGAGGCGAATATTTAATAGATATTGCAAAAGAGATTCAAAAAAACTTTGGTGATGATATTTTTAATGATGAAACAAGATTTAGAGAGATGGCTTTATTTGCAAAAGATGAAGTTCTTAAAATCATAGAAAAAGATTTAAAAGATATTGGAATTAGTTTTGATAATTATATTTCAGAAAATTCACTATACTCTTCATGGGAAGATACAAAAACTGTTTTAGAAAAAAATGGTTCTTTATATGAAAAAGATGAAAAAGTATTTTTAAAATCAACTGCCCATGGGGATGATAGTGATAGAGTTGTTGTAAGAGATAATGGTATTCCAACATATTTAGCAGGGGATATTATCTATCATAAACATAAATATGATAGAAACTTTGATAGATATATAAATATCTGGGGTGCTGATCATCATGGGTATATTACAAGGGTAAAAGCTGCAATTGAATTTTTAGGAAATGACTCTTCTAAATTAGAGATTATACTTTCTCAAATGGTACAACTTTTAAAAGGTGGTGAGCCTTATAAAATGAGTAAGAGAAAAGGTAACTTTATTCTTATGAGTGATATTTCAGAAGAGATTGGAGCAGATGCACTTAGATTTGTATTTTTAACTAGAAAAAGTGATACTCACTTGGAGTTTGATTTGGAAATGTTAAAAAATCAAGACTCATCAAATCCAGTGTTTTATATAAATTATGCCCATGCAAGAATTAATCAAGTATTTAAAAAAGCAAATTTAACAACAAATGATGTAAAAGATGAGAAGTTTGAAAATTTAAATGAAGATGCTATAAATTTAGTGTATGAATCACTACTTTTACCAGCAATTATAAATGAAGCTTTTGAAAAAAGAGATATGCAAAAAATCACTGATTATTTATACTCTCTTGCATCTTCAGTTCATAAGTTCTATAATGAACATAAAGTATTAGATTCAGATGAGCAAAATAGTTATTTGAAAGTTTTAAGTGTAGTCTCTTTATCAATAAGAACTGGTTTAAAATTATTAGGAATAAAAGCTAAGGAGGTAATGTAATGAAATGGATTATTATTATTTTTGCAGCAGTAATTGCTATTGCCGTTATCACTGGATATACAGGTGGGGCAAAGGATGCTACAAGTAATTATGGTAAGGTTATGAGAGGAGGGTGAATCAACCCTCTTTGTTAGTTTCTAGTTCACTTAAGAACTCTTCTATTGAGTATTTGTCTCTTGTTTTTTCATTCATTAGGTGTATAAAAGCATCACCTAAATCAATTACTGTCCAATCCTCATTTTCATCAACTCTTAAAAACTCTTCACCTGAAGGTTTTAATTCATCTTTTAGATGGTTTAATAAAGCAAAACCATGTTTAGCATTTAATGTTGTTGCAATAACAACAAAATCTACAATATAATCTTTATTTTGAAGATCAATTACTTCAACATTTACTGCTTTTTTATCTTCTAATACTTTTACAATTGTTTCTTCTCTAGTCAATATGTGTACCTTTTTAGTGCCAAAACTTTTTGACATCATCTTTTATTTTATCTGGAACAAAATTTAAGTCCAAATTATCTCTTAACTGTGTAGAACTTATATTTATATCTACGTTTAAAGTTTGTATATTATCATAAATATCATTACAAAAGCCATTTCTTGTTACAACCACCAATTCTACCTCTTTTAAAATATCTTCAACATGATACCAAGTATCTAATTTTTCATAATTATCAGCACCAATTATAAAATATATTTTTTCTGGTCTGTAATACTCTTTTAAATAATTGATTGTTTCAATAGAGTAAACAGGTCTATTTTGTTTAATCTCATAATCGCTAATCAAAATTTTTTCATCATCTTGAAAGTTTTCACTTAGTAAAAAAAGTCTCTCATTGGGTGTTAGATGTGATTTTATCTTTTGTGGATTTAAAAAAGTAGGAACTAAAATAATAAGGTCTAAATCTAAGGTTTTGAGCGCCTCATTTACGATAGTTTCATGGGCAATGTGTATTGGGTCAAAACTACCACCAAAAATTGCAATTTGCACTTAATATAATCCTTTATATTATACTTAAATTATATTATAGCAACTTTTAGATAAAATGCCTTAAATATATAAAAACAAGAGGGACAAAATGGCTATAAAAGTTGCTATAAATGGTTTTGGAAGAATTGGTAGATGTGTTGCTAGAATTATTGAACAAAGAGATGATGTAGAATTAGTTGCGATTAATGATACGGCTTCTATTGAAATGCTAGAGTATATCACGAAATATGACACTGTTCATGGAACTTTTGATGGTGATGTAAAAGTTGAAAATGGTTTTTTAAAGATGGGAAAAGTTAATGCAAAACTTTATTCAACAAGAGATGCAAAAGAGTTAACTTTTACTAAAGAGTGTGGGGCTGAAGTAATTTTAGAGTGTACAGGGGCCTACTTAACACAAGAAAAATGTCAAGTACATATTGATAATGGTGCAAAAAAAGTAGTTATGTCAGCACCTGCAAAAGATAATACACCAACTTTTGTATTGGGTGTAAATGAAAAAGAATACAAAGGTCAAACAATAGTTTCAAATGCTTCTTGTACAACAAACTGTTTAGGACCAATTGCAAAAATTATTGATGATGCTTATGGGATTGAAAAAGGTTTAATGACAACTATTCACTCATATACAAATGACCAAAATATCTTAGATGTAAAACACAAATCAGATAAAAGAAGAGCAAGAGCAGGGGCACAGAATATGATTCCTACATCAACTGGTGCTGCAAAAGCCATGAGATTAATTATGCCTCAACTTGATGGAAAATTACATGGTCAAAGTGTAAGAGTTCCTACACCAAATGTTTCTATGGTAGATGTAAACTTTATGATTAGTAAAGATACAACAAAAGAAGAGATAAATGCTCTATTTGAAGCCAAATCAAAAGAACTTGCTGGAATAGTTGCAGTTGATAATGAAATGATGGTTTCAAGTGATTTAATAGGAAATACAAACTCGACAATTATAGCTTCAGATTTAACACAAGTAATTGGTGGAAATATGATAAAAGTTATGAGTTGGTATGATAATGAGTGGGGATACTCTTCAAGACTAATTGATATGGCTGTTTACGTAGCTAAGAACTAAGGATATAGATGAAACTACAAGAGATTAAGAATATAGATATAGCTGGTAAAAAGATATTTATAAGATGTGATTTTAATGTTCCAATGGATGAGTATCATAATATTACTGATGATAGAAGAATTAGAAGTGCCCTTAATACAATTAGATATTGTATAGATAATGATTGTTCTGTTATTTTAGCATCTCATTTTGGAAGACCAAAAGAGGCTTTTGAAGAGAAATACTCTTTAAAACCTATTGCAAAAAGATTACATACTCTTTTAAAGCAAGAGATAAAAATGGCTAAAAATATTGTTGAACCAGATACTTTAGAAATAGCAAAAAATCTGCAAGCTGGAGAAATTTTACTTTTAGAAAACCTAAGATATAACGAAGGTGAAACTAAAAATGATGAAGAGTTTGCATCAAAATTAGCATCTATGGCTGATGTTTATATCAATGATGCTTTTGGTGTTTCACATAGAGCTCATGCTTCTGTTGAAGGTATTACAAAATATTTTGATATGAAACATAAAGCGGCTGGATTTTTACTTGCAAAAGAGATTAAATTTTTCCATCATATTGTTCATAATCCTAAAAGACCTTTTGTATCTATAGTTGGAGGTTCAAAAGTTTCTGGAAAACTAGAAGCTTTACACAATCTTGTACCAAAAGTTGACAAAATACTTATTGGTGGAGGTATGGCATTTACATTTTTAAAAGCTTTAGGATTAGAAGTTGGAAAATCTTTAGTTGAAGAACACTTGATTCCAGAAGCTACAAAAATCATGGAAGAAGCAAAAGCTTTAGGTGTAAAACTATATTTACCAGTTGATGTTGTTGCTGCTGAAGCTTTTGATGCAGAAGCAATAGCAAAACTTGTAACTACCCAAGAGATTCCAAAAAACTGGATGGGACTAGACATAGGACCTGCAACGGCACAAATGTTTAAACTAGCACTAAATGATGCAAATACGATTCTTTGGAATGGACCAATGGGCGTTTATGAAATGGATAAATTCGCAAAAGGAAGTACAAGAGTTTCTCACGCAGTTGCACAATCATTTGCTACAACTGTTGTTGGTGGTGGAGATACTGCTGACTTAGTTAGAATTACTGGTGATGAAGATGAAATGACATTTATCTCAACTGGTGGTGGAGCTTCTTTAGAGTTAATTGAAGGGAAAGTACTGCCAGGTGTAAAAGCTTTAGTATTAGAGGATTAATATGATTATTGCCTCTAATTTTAAAACAAACCACACAAGAGCTAGTTCAAAAGAGTATATTTCCTTTGTAAATGAGTATTTAAATGGTGATAAAGATGTTGAAGTGATAGTTTTTCCAACAGCTACCTCTTTAGATAATTATGAAACAAACTCTAATTTAACTATAGGTGCACAAAATGCATATGGTGTAAATTCAGGCTCTTTTACAGGGGAAATTGGAACTCAACAACTTGATGAGTTTGCAATTAAAACTATTTTAATAGGTCATAGTGAAAGAAGACATGTTTTAGGTGAATCTCAAGAAGAGATTGCTAAAAAGTATGCTTTTTATAAAGAGTTAGGATACAAGATAGTTTATTGTATCGGTGAGCCTTTAGAAGTAAAAGAGCAAGGATTAGAAAAAACATTAGAGTATATTTATGAACAATTTGTAGGAATAGATACAAATTATGAAAATCTTATTTTAGCGTATGAACCAGTTTGGGCAATAGGTACAGGAGTTACTGCTACAAATGAAGATATAAAGTCAGTTCATAGTGTGATAAAAAGTAAAATAGATAAACCATTACTTTATGGGGGAAGTGTAAAAGTAGAAAACGTTGCACAAATTTGTTCTCTTGATGGAGTTGATGGAGCATTAATAGGAACAGCTTCTTGGATAAAAGAGGATTTTGTTCAAATTCTAAAAAATATAAAAGGATTATAATATGATAATGAATGGTAAAAAAGGTGTAATTTTAGGCGTTGCAAATAACAAGTCTATAGCTTATGGTATCGCAAAAGCGTGTGCTGCACAAGGGGCACAAATTGCTTTTACCTATTTAAATGATTCTTTGAAAAAAAGAGTTGAGCCAATAGCTGCTGAATTTGGAAGCGAAAATTTAGTTTACCCTTGTGATGTTTCAAATCCTGATGAAATCAAAGCACTAAAAGTTGCTTTAGAAAAAGATTTAGGTCAAATCGATTTTATCGTTCACTCTATTGCTTTTGCTCCAAAAGAGGGATTATCAGGAAGATTTTATGATATCTCTAAAGAGGCATTTGATATTGCTATGGATGTATCTGTTTATTCATTGATTGAAATTACAAGAGAGTTAAAACCACTATTAAGTGAGAACTCTTCTATTCTTACTCTTTCATATTATGGTGGGGCAAAATATATTCCTAATTATAATCTTATGGGTATAGCAAAAGCAGCCTTAGAGATGACTACAAAATATCTTGCAGAAGATTTAGGAAAAGATGGTTGTAGAGTAAATGCAATCTCAGCAGGACCTATTAAAACTTTAGCAGCAGCAGGTATAAGTGACTTTAGATTTATGCTTAAATGGAATGAAGCTCACTCTCCTCTTAAAAAGAATGTAACAACTGATGAAGTTGGAAACTCAGGAATGTATCTATTATCTGATTTATCTAGTGCAGTTACTGGGGAGATTCATTATGTGGATTGTGGATATAACATTATGGGGATGCCTGCGGTTGAGTTCAATGAAGAAGGACGTCCAACGATAGCTTGGAACGGTACAGATAAATAGGTTATAAGCGTCAGCTTTTAACCGATACCTGCGTTGTCAAGTAAATTTTAGATACTCACTTACACTAGTAAGCTCCTATCTAAAATTTACTTTCCGCCTTGGTCTAGGATAAAATCTAACACTTCTAGCCAATTTAGTAAGAATAAAAGTTTTAAATTTAAATTCTTGGAATTTAAATTTAAGATTTTAGGAAAATAGGAAAGAGATGAATATTAATTTTAAAGAATTAGCAAATAAATATAAAACACCATATTATGTATACGATTTTGATCATATTACAGAACAATATACTCAATTAAAAGAGTCATTTAAAGCAAGAAAATCACTTGTGGCATATGCTGTAAAAGCAAACTCAAATTTGAGTGTAGTTCAACACTTAGGAAACTTAGGAGCTGGGGCTGATTGTGTTTCTATTGGGGAAGTAAAACGTGCTTTAAAAGTAGGGATTAAACCATATAAGATTATCTTTTCTGGTGTGGGAAAAATTGATGATGAGATTAGAGAAGCTTTAGAGTTAAATATTTTGATGATAAATGTTGAGAGTGAAGCAGAGCTTCATAGAGTTGAGATTATAGCAAAAGAGTTAAATAAAGAGGCTAGAATTTCTGTAAGAGTTAATCCAAATATTGACCCACAAACACACCCTTATATTTCAACTGGACTTCATGAAAACAAATTTGGTGTAGATATCGATACAGCAAAAAGAATGTATATCAAATGTAAAAACTCTGAGCATCTTGATGCTGTGGGGATTCACTGTCATATAGGTTCTCAACTTACACAATTAGAGCCAATAAAAGAGTCTATTAAAATAGTTGCTGATTTAGTAAGAAACTTAAAAGCTATCAATATGGAGATATCATTTTTTGATATTGGTGGAGGTCTTGGTATTGTTTATGACAATGAAATACTTATTGATACTAAAGAGTATGCTCAATCTGTTTTAGAGAACTTGTTTGGATTAGACATAACTGTTGTTTGTGAACCAGGAAGATTTTTAGTAGGAAACTGTGGAACTTTTGTAACAAAAGTTTTATATGAAAAAATCAACGGAAGCAAAAGATTTGTAATCGTTGATGGGGCTATGAATGATTTAATTAGACCATCTTTATATGATGCTTACCATAAAATTGAAGTTTTAGGAAAAAGTGAAAATCCAAGCGAATGTAATATAGTAGGTCCTGTTTGTGAAAGTGGAGACTTTTTTGCAAAAAATAGAGAACTTCCAGCCACTGAACATAATGATTTAATTGCAATTTATAGTGCTGGTGCTTATGGATTTACAATGGCATCAAACTATAATACAAGAGGAAAAGTTGCTGAAATTGCTTTTGAAAACGGACAAGATAGATTGATAAGAAAAAGAGAAGTATTTGAAGACTTGATTGCCCTTGAAGAGGAATTTATAAAATAGATGAGTAGGGCTTATTTCATAGATGTACAAGGTACATTAATTGATGATGTTAATAAAGAGCCAATAAATGGGGCAATAGAGTTTATTGATACCCTAAATGAAAAAAACATACCATATGTAGTAATTACAAACAATACAAAATTTAAAAGTGAAGATTTTAAAAAGTTTTTAAATGATAAGGGATTTAATATAAAAAACTATATTGACCCTTTTTATATTTTAAATAGTGTTGCTACAGAAAAAAGAGTTGCTGCTTTTGGAGCAGATGAGTTTTTAAAAACTATGAAAGAGCTTGGCTTTGAATTAGATTTTGAAAATCCTAAGGGCTTGATAGTATCTATAAAAAAAGAGTATACAAATGAAGACTATGCTTCTATGATAGAAATAGCTTTAAAGGTTGATAGCATAATTGGTATGCATGATACTTCAATTTACTCAAAAGATGGAAGAAGATATCCAGGAGTTGGTGCTATTATGAACATGATAAAATTTGCTACAAACAAAGATTATAAAGTAGTAGGAAAACCCTCTCTTGGCTTTTTTGAAAGTGCAAAAAATATTATAAATATAGATTTTAAAGATATAATGATTATCTCAGATGATATGATAGGTGATTTAATAGGGGCTCAAAAACTTGGCATGAGTTCATGTTTAGTTTTAAGTGGTAAAATAAAAAGTAAAGAGGAAATATTCTCTACTTTAGATGATAATGAAAAACCAAACTTCGTGTGTAAAGATATGAGTGAAGTTTTGAATCTTTTAAATAAAGGTGAAATATGAGTGAAGCTGGGTTACAAGAAATAAGAGATAAGTTAGACGCTATTGATAATGAACTTCTAAAACTTATCAATGATAGAATGGAGTTAGTTCATCAAGTGGGTGCTCTAAAGGCAAAAAGCGGTGGAGCAATTTATAGACCAGAGCGTGAAAAAGCTATCATAGATAGACTTGAAAAACAAAATAACGGAAAACTAAATCGTGCTGCAATTGAAGCGTTATTTTTAGAGATATTTGCCATAAGTAGAAACCTTGAACTACCTGAAAATATAGCATACTTAGGACCTGAAGGAAGCTTTACACACCAAGCAGCAGAAGTTAGATTTGGAGCTATGAGCTCATATATTTCTATAGGCTCAATTAAAGGTGTATTTAGAGAAGTAAGTACAAAAAAAGCAAAATATGGAGTTATTCCTATTGAGAACTCATCAAATGGAATAGTATCAGATACAATAAACTGTTTAAGTAATTACAATCTAAAAATTATTGCAGAAGTTGTTTTAGATATTCACCATACACTTGCAAGTAATTGTGATAAAGTAAGTGAGATAAAAAAGATATATTCAAAAGATATAGCCTTTGAACAGTGTAGAAAATTTTTAGAAAATTTTGGTCTTGATGAGGTTGAGTTAATTCCAGTAGAATCAACAACAAAAGCTGCAAAATTAGCTTTAAATGAGCCAAATTCAGCTGCTATTTGCCCACATGTTGGAGCAAAACTACATAATTTGCCAATACTCTTTGAAAATATTGAAGATAAAGACAACAATAAAACTAGATTTTTTATTGTAAGTGATTTTGACAATGCTCAAAGTGGAAATGATAAAACATCGATTTTAGCAAAACTGCCAAATACTCCTGGTGCTTTGGTTGAGTTTTTAACTGATTTTGATAAGGCTAAAATCAATTTAACTAAGATAAAATCGCATATTGTAGAAGGTGTTTCTATATTTTTTATAGATTTTAGTGGTCATAGAGATGATGAAAATGTAAAAGAGATATTTAAAAAGCATAGTGAGTCTATTAAATTTTTAGGTTCATATGTTAAAGAAATAGATGATATTTAGTTTTAGGAAAATTAATGAAATTTAATGAAGTTTTAGAAAATGTTACAACTTATGAAGCTGGTAAGCCTATTGAATTAGTTGTAAGAGAGTATGGTGTTGATCCTAAAGATGTTATTAAATTAGCTTCAAATGAGAATCCATATGGGACTAGTCCAAAAGTTACTGCAAAGATTCAAGAGTTAGCAAAAAATATGTTTGTCTATCCAGATGACTCTATGTATGAATTAAAAGAGGCTTTAGCAAATAAATTTGATGTAGAATCAACAAATGTAATTATAGGTTCTGGAAGTGATCAGATCTTAGAGTTTTGTGTACATGCCAAATGTGATAAAAACTCAAAAATACTTATGTCAAAAACAACTTTTGCTATGTATGAGATATATGGAAAACAAACAGGTTCTCAGATAATAAAAACCCAGTCTCACACTCACAATTTAGCACAATTTTCTGCTTTATATAAAGAGCATGGGGCTGATGTTATATTTTTATGTTTACCAAACAATCCATTAGGTGAATGTTTAGATAAAGATGAAGTTTATAAGTTTTTAGAAGAGATAGACAAAGAGACTTTAGTAGTAGTTGATGGTGCTTATCAAGAGTATGCTTCTTTTAAAGATGAAAAGAAAAGAATTGTACCAAAAGATTTAATTACAAAATTTCCAAATGCTATTTATCTTGGAACTTTTTCAAAAGCTTATGCCTTAGGTGGGATGAGAGTTGGATATGGCATTGGAAATCCTGATATTATAAAAACTCTTTATAAACTAAGAGCTCCTTTTAATATCACAACTTTAACTTTAGCTGCTGCAATTGAAGCACTAAAAGATGAAGAGTTTGTAAACTCTTGTATAGCTAAAAACTTTGAAGAGATGAAAAGATATGAAGAGTATGTTGATGCAAAAGGTTTTAAATATATTCCTTCATACACAAACTTTATCACTATTTTATTTGCAGATAAATTTGTATCAAAAGAGGTTGCTCAGAGACTTCTAGAAGTAGGAGTGATAGTAAGAGATTTGACAGGATACGGTCAAAATGCTATAAGAATAACTATAGGTACAAAAGAACAAAATACAAAAGTATTTAAAATGTTGGATGAAGTGTTAGAAAAATTAAAATAGATTAAGAAGAGATATGAAAATAAAAAACAAATCGCCAAAAGAGTTAAAAGAAGTAAGTCAAAATATTAGAGATAGAATAATAGATGTTGTATCTAGAAAAGGTGGACATTTTTCTTCAACTCTTGGTGCAGTTGAACTTACTGTTGGTATGCATTATGTTTTTGATTCCCAAAAAGATCCTTTTATTTTTGATGTATCTCATCAGTGTTATCCCCATAAATTAATAACTGGAAGATGGGAAAAGTTTGAAACTATTAGACAGTTTGATGGTCTTAGTGGTTTTACAAAACCAAATGAGAGTGACTGTGATTATTTTATAGCTGGACACAGTTCTACTTCTCTTTCACTTGCTGTTGGTGCGGCAAAGGCAATCAAACTTAAAAATGAAGATAGAATACCAGTTGTTATGATTGGTGATGGTTCTATGACAGCTGGGATGGTTTATGAGGCCTTAAATGAGATTGGTGATTTAAAACTTCCTATGGTAATAATCTTAAATGACAATGAGATGTCAATTGCAAAGCCAATAGGGGCTATTTCAAAATATCTTTCAAAACTTCTTGCTGGAAAATATTATCAAGGTTTTAAAACTAAAGTTGATAAGTTTATTAAAAATAATATGCCAGAAGGAACTACATACATAGCTAAAAGAATGGAAGAAGCCTTGAAGTTAATCACTCCTGGAATCTTATTTGAAGAGATGGGTGTTGATTATATAGGTCCAATTGATGGGCATGATATTGAAGAGATTATAGAGACTTTAGATATAGCAAAAGCTATGAAAAAGCCAGTTATTGTACATGCAAGAACTGTAAAAGGAAAAGGTTATAAAATAGCTGAAGGTCAACATGAGTGTTGGCATGGAGTAGGACCTTTTAATGTTGATGATGGAAAGTTTGTAAAAAAAACAGCACCTAAATCAGCAACTGCAGTTTTTGCAGATGCATTACTTGAATTAGCCGAAACTCATGACAATGTAGTGGGCGTAACTGCGGCAATGCCAAGTGGTACTGGAATAGATAAACTTATGGATAAGTTCCCTGATAGATTTTGGGATGTAGCAATTGCTGAACAGCATGCCATAACTTCAATGGCAGCTATGGCAAAAGAGGGATTTAAACCCTTTATTACTATTTATTCTACTTTTTTACAAAGGGGATTTGACCAAATTATACATGATGTTTGTTTGATGAATCTTCCTGTTGTATTTGCAATAGATAGAGCTGGAATAGTTGGAAATGACGGAGAGACACATCAAGGGGCATTTGATATCTCATTTTTAAGATTTATTCCAAATATGATTTTGTTTGCCCCAAGATGTGATGAAACATTAAAACTTGGACTTGACTTTGCCTATACTTTAAGTAGCCCAAGTGCTATAAGATATCCTAGAGGTGCCTTTAAAGATGTTTGTGCAGAAGCTTCACCATTTGTATTAGGTAAAGCAGAACTTCTAAAAGAGGGAACTTCAAATAAACTTTTTGTTGCTTATGGAGCAGGAGTTGGAAGAGCTTGTGAAACAGAAGAACTTCATAGTGAAGATATTGCAATCTTGGATTTAAGATTTGTAAAACCATTAGATAAAAAGATTTTAAAAGAGTTAGCAAAAAAATATGATGACTGGTATATTTTCTCAGACTCACAAAAACAAGGTGGAGTGGGAAGTGCTATTTTAGAGTTTTTAAATGAAGAGAAAATTAGTGTAAATGTGACGAGTTTTGAGTATGAAGATGATTTTATACCACATGGGGATACGAAAGTAGTGGAAGAGTCGTTAGGATTACTACCACAACAATTAGCTGATAAGGTAAAATAAAACAGCATATTTTACCTCTCTCTGCGTTGTCGAAATTTTTTACTCAGTCACTTACTTTGATGTAAGCTCCTTCCCAAAAAACTTCTCCGCCTTGATATAGAAAAAATCTACTATTTTCTTTTACCCTATCTTTGATATAATTTAATAAATATTTTTGAGGTGAAAAATGGATGAAAATATTCCAAGACATTTACAAGAAATAGGAGATGGGAAATATCAATATTTAAAATGGTGTGAATTGCCTTTTGATTACTTAATAAAATATTATGAAGAAGATGAAGACCAATTAGCTTATTTAGAAATTAAAAGACGTAAATATGCAACAATTGATGAACAATATTTAGATTTTGGAGAGCATAAAGGTAAAAAATGGATTGAGGTAGATAGTAGCTATTTGAATTGGATAGCTAAAAATATTGAAGATAAAAAAGAACTTGTGCAAAAAGCTATAAAGTACAAAGAAAATAAATATAAAACAACGGATATTCAAGAGAGGCTAATTTCATTCGGAAAATTTAAAGATAAAAAGTGGATAGAACTTAAAGATAGTTATTTAAAATGGCTCATGTTAGAGTATCCATTAGATAGTGCTAAGTACAAAATGGCAAAAGAAGTTTATGAATATAAAAAAAATAATCTTAAAACTTATAATTTTGATATAGAAATATTTGATGAAAAAATAGGTTTTGGACAATATAAAAATAAAAAATGGATGGAACTTGAAGAAAGTTATTTAAAATGGATTGTATCAGAATTCGGTTCTGAACAGATAGAGTATGTTTATGCCAAGAAAGTATTAGAATGTAAAATTAGAAAATAAAAAAGTAATATATTCTATAATTAAATCAATTTCAAACCAAAAACACCTTCAATTTCTCCACACATAAACCCATAGCCGTACTCTCATATCCTATCACTTCTTTAATATATGGTTTACAAAATCCTTCTACCATAATCGCACCTGCTTTTCCCATCCACTCATTTGAGTCTAGGTAGTTTATCATATCTTTTTCATCGAACTTTTCGAAGATGTAGGTTGTGATGGATATGTCTATTAGTTCTAGGGTTTTGCTTTTGTATTTCATACAGCTTATTACTGAGGTTTGATTTCCACTTTGTAGTTCTAACATTCTTTTGGCATCGTCTTTATCTTTTGCTTTTCGTAGCAACAAGTTATTTGCTGTAACTACTGAATCAGATACTAAGAGGGGGTATTCTTCTACTCCATATTTTTTATATAGTTCATCAAACTTTCCTAAGGTTGCTTGGTAGGCAAAGCTTTTTGGATTTGTGGTACTTATTGTATCTTCATCAAACTCTCCTCCACTTTGTATAAACTCTATATTATGAGCTTTAAGTATCTTAGCTCTTGTGGGTGATTTTGAACCTAATCTTATCAATAAATTTCCTTTTTATTTCAATTATGATATTTTACGCAAATGAATCAAAAAACAAAATATAATCTTCCTAAAGGTTTTATATTTATACTTGCAATGTTAGGTTCAATTACCCCACTTGCAGTTGATGTATATCTTCCTGCTTTTAAAAATATAGCAAACTATTTTTATACTTCTATTGATGAAGTTGAAATAACACTTAGCCTTTATCTTTTAGGTTTTTCTGTAGGACAATTAGTTGGAGGTCCCTTATCTGATAGGTATGGAAGAAAGATTTTTATATTTTTAGGTTTATGTATATATATTGTTTTTTCATTTCTTATCTCACAAGCATCTTCTATAGAACAAGTTTGGCTATTTCGTTTCTTTCAAGCTATAGGTGGTGGATTTGCAGTAGTTAATACAAATGCAATAGTAAGAGATGTTTACCATGGAAAAGAGGCTGCAAGAGTATTTTCTATAATATCAATGATTATGATGGTAGCTCCTATGATAGCTCCTGCAATTGGAGCTACAATTCTAAATTTCTACTCTTGGGAGTATATATTTATATTTTTAGCTATTTATACAATTTGTATAATTTATTTTATTAAAAAGTTACCTGAAACTTCACCAAAAAGTAAAAATACAAATGTTTTACATAACTATAAAAGAATCTTTTTAAATAAAAAAGCGATACTTCTTATACTTTCGGGAGGGTTTGGGTTTTCTGGAATGTTTATCTTTATCACAAAATCTTCATATATATACATGGACTTTTTTGCAGTTGAGGCAAAATATTTTACAATATTATTTGGCTTGAATGTTTTGACTTTAATCTCTTTTAGTAGATTAAATATACTCTTTTTAAAAACCCGCACAACCTTTTCTTTACTTCGTTTAGGAGTAACTATACAACTACTTAGTGCAATATGTTTGTATTTGCTTAGTGATTATCACACTGTATATTCTGTGGCTTTTTTTGTAATGTTATATGTTGGAGCTTTGGGATTTATTTTTGCAAATGCTATAGCTTTGGTTTTGGAAGACTTTGGAGATATTAGTGCTACAACAAATTCACTTTATGGAGTGATTGGTTTTATTATTGCATCCTTTGTTGGATTTTTAGCAAGCTATTTTCATAACAATACTTTAGAGCCAATTTTTATTTTGATGATGTGTACTTCTTCTTTATCATTTATGATATTACTTTACATAAAAATAGCAAAAGTTTAAGCTATGAAATACTACTTTTATCTAGTTTTAGCCGTACTTTTTTGGTCTGGAAATTTTGTATTAGGTAGATTTGTTTCTGCAGATATTTCAGCTATGGAGTTATCCTTTTTTAGATGGTTTTTTGTACTTATGATTTTGTCTCCATATATATTTTTAAATAGAAAAAATCTAATATTTATTTTTAAACAAAGACCACTTTTGTATATTTTATTTGGAACCTTGGGTATTAGTGCATATAATACCTTTATATATTTTGGACTAGATTATATAAGTGCTACAAATGCTCTTTTGATAAACTCTTCAACACCTATTTTTATTATCATACTATCTTCATTTATTTTAAAAACTAAAATTACGAAAATACAGATTTTAGGAGTACTTTTATCAACCATTGGAGTTGTTTATTTGATTATAAAAGGTGATTTTGAAAGCTTGTTAAATCTTGAGTTTTCACGATATGATTTATGGATAATTTTAGCTTGTATTTCCTGGGCTTTATACTCTATAAATTTAAAATTTAAACCAATAGAAATAAGACCTTTAGACTTTTTATCTATCATTGTTTTTATTGGGGTGATTATACTGTTTTTGGTGCATATACTTTTTGATTTTAGATTTGAGTATATCTTTTTAAATGATGAAAAAATCTTTTACACCTTAACTTATATGGCAGTTTTTCCCTCTATACTCTCCTTTTATTTTTGGAATTTGGCAACTGTAGAAGTGGGAGCAAATAAGGCTGGTCAATTTGCACATCTTATGCCTGTATTTGGCTCAATACTTGCCTATATATTTTTAAATGAGTCTTTAGAACCATATCATACAGTTGGTATTATATTTATAGCTTTGGGCATATATTTATCAATATTTTTAAAAAGAGTATCCCATGATAATAAATAGTATTTCTGGAGTTTTAATATTTTTATCTTTTTTATTTACAAATATAGCATACTTTTTTGATGACAAAATTTTAATTTTCGCAGCTATTTTTGCTTGGATTTCTTTTTTATTACTTTTTATAAGTTTGGGTAAAAAGAAGATAATAGTTTTGCTTTTAGTTTTATCAATTTTGAATTTCTTATTTTCATATATAAAAGGTTTTGATATAGATTTTACAAAAGCTTTA
This sequence comes from uncultured Arcobacter sp., assembly GCF_937982575.1. Classification (NCBI taxonomy): domain Bacteria; kingdom Pseudomonadati; phylum Campylobacterota; class Epsilonproteobacteria; order Campylobacterales; family Arcobacteraceae; genus Arcobacter; species uncultured Arcobacter sp. Next base: position 70,296 of record NZ_CALJLR010000008.1, read on the forward strand.
ATCATAAACCAATATCTTCTAACCTTACTTATAGGGGTTACATTTTTAAAGCTTATAGCCACTCCAAAATTTGAAAAAGAGGCAAAAAAAGAGTCAGGTAAAAGCTCTTTTTTTAAAACCTATTTTGGTGTGCATCTTTTTGGTTCAGTTATAAATCTCTCTTCTTTGATTTTAATAGCAGACAAAATGTATAAAAAAGGTCCTTTGACAAAGTTACAGTTAGTTGTACTTACTAGAGCTTTCTCTTCAGATGCTTACTGGTCTCCATTTTTTGTGGCTTTTGCTGCTGCTTTGACATATTTGCCAGGTTTTCATAAGCCTACAATTTTCTTTTGTGGAGTTATACTTGCTCTTATTACTCTTTTAATAACTTATCTTGAAGTTGGCAAGAAGTTTGAATTGGAAGGCTTCAAAGGCTATCCTATCTCTTTAGAAACACTTTATATTCCTGTGTTATTAGTAATATTTATTTTGATAACAAAATATTATGAGGAGAATCTTAAGGTTATTATTTTAGTAAGTATTTATTCTTTATTGTTGACTATTTTTATTTCAATTATAAAAGTAAATTTTACAAAAACATTTTCTTTATTGAAAGAGCATATTACAAATGACTTACCAAAAATGAAAATGGAGATATCACTATTTTTAGTTGCAGGTTTGTTCGGAGTATCAATTAGTACAATTTTAAATGGATATCACCTTACTGTACCTTTTAGTGAGTTTACTTATATGGAAGCTTCAATTACTCTATTTGGGTTTATATTTTTAGCTTTCATAGGAATTCATCCTATTATTACTATTGCAGTAATTGCTGATTTCTTACTTGAGTTCAACCATACTTTACTTGCGATTACTTTTTTAATGGCTTGGGCAATTACAGTTTCAACCTCTCCTTTTAGTGGCTTAAACTTGACTATGCAAGCTAGATATAATATTGAGGCAAAAGAGATATTTACATTAAACATATTTTTTGCTATAAAGATGTATATAGTTTGTGCTACATTACTTTATCTTTTAGATACTTTTATTGTATGATTAAAATATCATAAAAATTTCATATCAAGAAATTATACTTACAAATAAGGAATAACATTGAAAACATCAACTTTCCCCTTTACATTAAAACTCTTTGACCCCTTAAAGAAGTTTAATATTAAAATGATTATTCCTTGTTGGTACTAAAAATATGAGCCTATTTTTTATTATATTATTAAAAGTATTTCCAATATATATCAATGTTGTTCTTGGCTATTTATCATCTAAGCTTCTTAATGTTCAAAGAGAATCAATCGCTACCTTGCTTATTTATATCTTAGGTCCAATTGTTGTATTTTCTGCAACATTGAGTGTAAAAATTGATTTTGCAGTTGCTTTTTTACCTATATTCTTATTTGTTTTTTGTTCGATTTTAGCTTTTGGAACATTGGCTTTATTTAAAAACTCTTGGAGTGATCCCACAGGAAATATACTAGCCTTTTCAGCAGGAACAGGAAATACAGGATATTTTGGTATTCCACTAGCTATTATATTTTTCCCTCCCAATTTAGCTGATATTTATATTTTTACTGTTTTAGCTTCACTATTATATGAGAGTACTTCTGGATTTTATGTTACAGCAAAGGGTAACTTTACAGTTGGACAATCCCTAAAAAAAATGGCAAGACTTCCAATTCTTTATGCTTTTATATTAGGAATTATTTTAAATATTGCAGGCTTTGAAATACCAGAAGTTATTAGTTCATATACTGCACAGTTTAAAGGTGCATATGGAATCTTAGGTATGATGATGCTTGGGATGGGATTAATTGGTTTAAAAAATAGTGAAGGTAATTTTGATATGAAATTTATCTCAATAGCCTATTTTATGAAGTTTATTTTTTGGCCTTTAGCAATATTAGGATTTATATATTTGGATAAAACAGTTTTTATGTTTTTAAATGAAGATTTATATAAAGTACTATTTTTATTTGCCATAGTTCCACTTGCAGGAAATACAGTAACTCTTGCCGTATTATTAAATGCAAAACCAGAGAAAGCTAGTTTAGCTGTATTTTTAAGTACAGTTGTTTCGGTTTTAACTATACCACTTTATATATTTTTATATGGGGGATTTTAATTAGAACTTAGAATTCTTCTTGCTTTCCAATAATGAGTTCTCCAATAAGGGTTTGATAGACTAGATATCATCACTCCCCTTGAAGTTGATACATGCATAAAGTCTCCATCTTTTAAATAGATTCCCACATGACGTGAGCCTTTTTTGCTTGTAATAAAAAATACTAAATCACCAGTTGTTAAATCTTTTTTTTGAATACTTTGCCCAGTTTTTGACTGATAAAGAGTAGTTCTTGGTATTTGTTTTGTTAAAGTCTTTCTAAAAGCATCATAAACAAAATAAGAACAATCTATGCCATCTCTATTTTCTCCACCATATTTATAACCAACACCTTGCCATTGTTTATAGTGAAAAAGTAGGGCATCTGAGATGTTTATATTTTTATAAGTGTCATTTGTTTTATATGAAGATAGAGGTTTAGTAGGTGTATATGGATTTCTTGTTGAACAACCTGTTAATAAAAGTATAATAAAAAGAGTGAAAAAAATAGTTGTTTTCATGATATATCCTAAAAGCTTCTTTGTAATATATCAAAAAAACAATAAAGAGTAAAGAGGATTAAAATCCTCTAAGTGTTACTCCAAGAAAAATTGCAATAATACCTAATACAATATTTGTAGGTATAAATATTTTTGCTATTGGCTCTAAAGTTGCTTTTGCAAGCGGTAATTCACCATTATCAAAATATTTTTGCGCCTTTGCTCTTCTTATATAAATATATATAAAAATTAGAGTCATAACAGTCCAAATAATCTCTTTGATTAAAGCAATTTTATATAAAGGAGTTGCTTTTAATTCTAAACCTAAAATCATCATTATCGCAGTTATTAATAAAAGCAAAATAGCAGGAATAACCAGATTAAAAAATCTTTTTAGATTTTCTAAAGTTCTTGCTAGTTTTATTTTAGGCTCTTCAATATTTTGCATAGAGTAGTGGACTGCAAATCTAATTGCTATCATTCCACCTACCCATAAAACAGCTGAGATTACATGTAAAAATATAATAATGCTAGGTATTGATAAGAATAACTCTTTCATACTTTAACCTTATAAATTATCTTTTGCATAAGATAGGGCTTTTGCTTTTGCTTCATCTATTTTTGATGCATCTTTTCCACCAGCTTGTGCGAAGTCAGGTCTTCCCCCACCTCCTCCACCTACGATTGGAGCAATCTCTTTTATCCAGTTACCAGCTTTGATATTTGTATTTTTACTTCCAGCTACTAACATAACTTTGTCATCTTTTGCTTGGATTAAAAGTATTGCTACTTTTTCATTTCCATTTTTAGCATCATCAACTATTTTTTTGATATCACCATTTTTAACAATATCAACGATTACTTTTGTATCGCCAATCATCTCTTCAGCTATTGGAGCAGTTGAGGCACTTTGAGCTTCTGCAACTTCTTGTTTTAAAGTTTTTATTTGCTCTTTTAGTTTTTTAATACCAGAAATTACATCTGCATTTTTGATTTCATTTTCTATCTCATTCATTTTTGAAATGATAGAGTTCGTATATTTTATAGCAGCAGCTCCACAAACAGCTTCTATTCTTCGCACACCTGCACTAACACCTGATTCTTTTACTATATAAAAGCTTCCAATATCTAAGGCATTTCTTACATGTGTTCCACCACAAAACTCTACAGAGATATCTCCAAAGTTTACAACTCTAACAGTATCCCCATATTTTTCACCAAACATAGCAATAGCACCTCTTTGTTTAGCCTCTTCAATTGGTAACTCTTCAACACTACCTTTTAAAGCTCTTGTAATCATAGAGTTTACTAAATCTTGTACTTCTTCTATTTGTTCGTTTGTCATAGCTTTTGGATAAGTAAAGTCAAATCTTAATCTTGAAGAATCATTTAGTGAACCAGCTTGTGAAACTGTATCACCAAGTACCATTTTAAGTGCACTTTGTAAAAGGTGCGTAGCACTGTGATGTTTAGCAATCTCATATCTGTTTACTACAACAGCATTTACAGTTTCGCCTTTTTTTAGGTTTGAAGTTTCAACTTTTATTTTAGATAGGTTGATTCCATGAAACTTTGAAGTCTCTTCAATAATTGCAACATGCTCTTTATCTTCTAGCGCACCAATATCTCCAGTTTGTCCACCACTTGTTGCATAAAATGGAGTTTTATCAAGCATTATCCAGCCAGTTTGCCCTTTTTCTAAAGCATCAACTTCATTGAATTTTTCATCAAGGAGTGTAACTATTTTACTTTTATATGAAATATTGTCATAGCCAACAAATTCATTTACTCCATATTTTTCAAGTAGAACTTTAAAGTCACCCTCACTAGCTTCATCTCCACTACCTTTCCAAGCAGCTTTAGCTTTAGCTTTTTGTTCATCCATTAATTTATCAAATGTATCAATATCTACTTTTAAATCTTTTTCTCTCAACATATCTTCTGTTAAGTCTAATGGAAAACCATATGTATCATATAGTTTAAATGCAATTTCACCTGAAAAAGACTTTTTTGTATTTGCTAGTTCATCATTAAATAGTGTCATTCCTGAAGCGATAGTTTTAAAGAATCTCTCTTCTTCTAAACTTATTTGCTCTTTTATAAATGAAGCTTGCTCTTTTAAGTCACTATAATGTCCACCCATGATATTTATTAAAACATCAACAAGTTTTGACATAAATGCTTCTCTTAGACCCAGTAAGTAACCATGTCTAACTGCACGTCTTAAGATTCTTCTATTTACATAAGGTCGTCCTTCATTGCCAAAAAGAATTCCTTGAGAAAGCATAAAAGACACAGCTCTTAAGTGGTCAGCAATAACTCTGTATGAACCAATAGTCTCTTTCGTTGGCTGTTTTTTTGCTAATTGCGCTACTTTATTTACTAGTGGTTGGAAGTTTGAAGAATCAAAGTTATTTAAAACACCTTCTTTTATAGCAATAACTCTTTCAAGTCCCATACCTGTATCTATTGAAGGTTTAGGAAGTGGAGTTTTTACACCATTTTTTTGCTCATATTGCATAAATACAAGATTCCAGATTTCTAAAAATCTATCTCCATCTCCACCTAAATAATCCTCATCGCTTCCAAAGTTTTCGGCACCTTGGTCATAAAAGATTTCACTACATGGACCACATGGACCTGTATCACCCATAGCCCAAAAATTATCTTTATCGCCAAATCTTTTGATTCTAGAAGGGTCAATATATTTTTTCCAAATATCAAAGGCTTCATCATCTGTGTCATGGATTGTTACCCATAGTTTATCAATTGGTAAAGCTAAATTAACAGTAATAAACTCCCAAGCATAAGCTATGGCATCTTCTTTAAAATAATCACCAAATGAAAAATTACCTAACATCTCAAATAGTGTATGATGACGTGCTGTATATCCTACATTTTCAAGGTCATTATGTTTTCCACCCGCTCTTATACATAACTGACATGATGTTGCCGTTTTGTTTTGAGGAGCTGGAATAGCACCTGTGAATATATCTTTAAACTGAACCATACCTGCATTTGTAAAAAGTAGGGTTGGATCATCTGGGACTAGTGGCATAGATGATATAACATCATGCCCCTTACTTTTAAAAAACTCTAAATACTCTTTTCTAATATCCATATAAAATTCCAATTATAATTTAAGAACAAATATTTTACCTAAAATATAATTTATTAAAGATTATGTATACAAAATCACAAGTTTATTTAAAGTTTAAGTCTGTATAATTTTTTAAACAATACATATAAAAGGAAACTTGATGGGTAAGTATATAGAATTAACACAAGACAATTTTGATGCAACAGTTAAAGCTGGAATTTCAATGGTAGATTTCTGGGCACCATGGTGTGGGCCTTGTAGAATGTTAGCTCCAGTAATTGATGAATTAGCTGAAGAGTTCGAAGGTAAAGCAAACATTTGTAAAGTAAATACAGATGAAGAGCAAGATTTAGCAGTTAAATTTGGAGTAAGATCTATTCCAACAATTGTTTTTGTAAAAGATGGAGAAGTTGTTGACCAAATGGTTGGTGCTGCTTCAAAACAAGCTTTCGCTGATAAAATTAATTCTTTATTATAATAATAAATAATAAGTTTTGTAAAAAAGGTAAGAGATTTTTCTCTTGCCTTTTTTTATTTCTAAAATTAAAATATCTTTAAAAATAAATTATAGAAAATTATTCATTCATTAGTTTTATGAATATTACTGTTTAATACGATAAATAATATCAAAGGATAAAAATTATCCAATATGATATGCTACTTAATTAACCTTGTACTTAATGTTTTTTAAGTAGCATATTGTATTAATTAAATTTTTAACTTGTATTAGCAAATTACTTTGATAGAAAAAATAAAAAGAGGAATATATTTATGTTAGATTTAGCAATTATTGGTGGAGGACCAGCTGGACTTACGGCAGGTTTGTATGCAACTCGTGGTGGACTTAAAAATGTAACTATGTTTGAAATGGGTATGCCTGGTGGTCAAATCACAGGAAGTAGTGAAATAGAAAACTACCCAGGACAAGTTGAAATAGTAAGTGGAATGGATTTAATGGAATCTTGGCCAAAACAAGCTATGAGATTTGGATTAAAACATGAGATGAATCAAGTATCAAAAGTAACAAAATCTGGGGATATTTTTACAGTGGAACTAGTAGATGGTACAAAACAAGAAGCAAAATCAGTACTTTTAGCAACTGGTTCTGTTCCTAAAAAAGGTGGATTTAAAGGTGAGGAAGAACTTTTTGGAAAAGGAGTATCTACTTGTGCCACTTGTGATGGATTCTTTTATAAAAATAAAGAAGTAGCAGTTATTGGTGGAGGAGATACAGCTTTAGAAGAAGCAGTATACCTTGCTAAAATGTGTTCAAAAGTATATTTAGTGCACAGAAGAGATACTTATAGAGCAGCACCAAGTACAATCGAGCATATGAAAGCTTGTGAAAATATTGAAGAAGTTACAAATGTAACAGTTGAAGAAGTTTATGGTGATAATACTGGTGTTTTAGGCTTAAAAGTAAAAAGTAAAGAATCAGGTGAAATTAGAGATTTACCAGTTCCAGGTGTATTTACTTTTGTAGGAAGAGATGTATTAAGTGATAGCTTAAAACAAGAAGATGGAACATATCTTTGTGAAGTAAATGAAGCAACAGAAGTTGTTGTTGACCTTAAAATGAGAACAAATGTTCCTGGGCTTTATGCAGCAGGTGATGTTAGAATTGATGCAGCTAAACAAGTAGTTTGTGCAGCAGGTGATGGCGCAACAGCAGCTGTTAACATAATAGAATATTTAGGATAAAAGGATAAATAATGGGAAAATATATAGAATTGACACAAGATAACTTTGAAGCAACAGTTAAAGAGGGAATTTCAATGGTAGATTTCTGGGCACCATGGTGTGGACCTTGTAGAATGTTAGCTCCAGTTATAGATGAATTAGCTGAAGAGTTTGAAGGAAAAGCAAATATTTGTAAAGTAAACTCTGATGAAGAGCAAGACTTAGCAGTTAAATTTGGAGTAAGATCAATTCCAACAATACTTTTTATGAAAGATGGAGAAGTTGTTGACCAAATGGTTGGTGCAGCTTCTAAACAAGCTTTTGCAGATAAAATTAATAATCTACTTTAAAAACTCACTTTAAAAAATAAAAAAGATAGGGATTCTTCTCTATCTTTTTTTTTACTTAAAAAATTAATCTACATTAAATGACATACTTATGCCATACCAAACTTATATAATTAGATAAATAAAAATGAAAGGTTTATTATGAGCAATAATATGAAAATGGCACTTCCAATTTTGGTAGCGATTATTATAGCACTTCTTCCAACCCCTGAAGGGTTAGCAGTAAATGCACAGTATTTCTTTGCTGTATTTTTAGGAGTAATAGTAGGTTTAATCTTAGAACCAATTCCACCTGCGCTAATTGGTCTAATAGGTGTTGCTTTTTCTGCAACTTTTGGATTAGTTGGAGAGAGTGCTAAAGCTTCAGCTAAATGGGCTTTAAGTGGTTTCTCTAATGGAGTTATTTGGTTGATTTTTGCAGCATTTATGTTTGCTCTTGGTTATAAAAAATCAGGTTTGGGTAAACGTATTGCACTATTGTTGGTGAAAAAACTTGGTAAAACAACACTTGGTTTAGGGTATGCTGTAGCATTTGCTGACGGTATTCTTGCTCCTTTTATGCCATCAAACACTGCAAGAAGTGCAGGAACTATTTTCCCAATTGCGATTAATATTCCTCAAATGTTTAACTCAACTCCAGATAATGACCCTAGAAAAATAGGTTCATATATCTCTTGGGTTGCTATTGCTGCAACTTGTGTGACAAGTTCTATGTTTTTAACAGCACTTGCACCAAATTTACTTGCAGTTTCACTTGTTGAAAAAAATATAGGTGTAGTTATTGATTGGGGTACTTGGTTTAGTACATTGGCAATTATAATGGTACCACTATTTTTAATGGTTCCATACCTTGCATATATTGTATATCCACCAGAACAAAAAGTTTCTCCTGAAGCACCAGCTTGGGCAGCAAAACAACTTGTTGAAATGGGTTCTATTACAAAAAAAGAGATTACAATGTTATGTTTGGGGCTATTAGCACTTGCAATGTGGATTTTTGGAAAACAAATTGGTGTAAATAGTACAGTTGCTGCTATCTCGGTTCTTTGTTTGCTAGTCTTATTTGATGTAATTAATTGGGATGATGTAATTAGTAATAAAGCAGCAATCAATGTATTTATTTGGTTTGCAACACTTGTAGCTATGGCATCTGGACTAAAAGAAGTTGGATATTTAGAATGGGCATCTGGATTGATATCTAGTTGGTTAGTAGGAATGGATGCTGTTATGATAGGAATAGTTCTTCTTGTACTGTTCTTCTTATTCCACTACTTATTTGCAAGTGTAACTGCACATACAGTTGCTTTATTACCACTATTTTTAGGAATAGCTGCAAATTTAGTTTCACCAGATATGCTTCAACCAATAGCTATGCTTCTTGTTGGATCATTAGGTCTTATGGGTATTATAACTCCGTATGCTACTGGACCATCACCAATTTGGTATGGAGCTGGATATATTTCTCAAGCTACTTGGTGGAAACTAGGGTTAGTTTTTGGAGCTATATATTTAGGTGCTCTTGTTGCACTAGGTTTTGTAATTCTATAAATAGTAATTAAAAAATGGTGTCAAATTTTTTGGCACCATTCTTCTTTGAAAATTTAACTCAAATTTTTCTTATAAAAAAACTCCTAATTTTTTAAACTTATAAAAGTAATGGTGAACTTGTTTTGATTAACCTTATACTTAATATTTTTTAAGTAATATAACGACTTTACATAACTCTTTTGGCATACATTACTATTTCTTTATCTTGGAGAAATTATAATGTAATACTAAAGAAATTTATGACAACAAAATTATTGATATTAAAGAACATTTAGGATAATAAAATATGATTAATGTAGGTGTAGTAGGTAGTACAGGTAGAGTTGGGTCATTGTTGATTGATGATTTACAAAATGATGAACAAGCCAAACTAGGTGCTTGTCATGTTTTTGATGAATTAAAAAAGAGTGTGCCAGAAGGTACGGTTGTAACAAATGATATGAAAATACTTTTAGAAAGTGTTGATGTTGTTGTAGATTTTTCTGCACCAGTTGCAACTGAGAGTCTTCTTACAGAAGTTATTGAAGGTAAAAATAAAAAACCTTTAGTAATTGCAACTACTGGATTTAATAAACATCAACAAAACTTACTTGTAGAAGCTAGTAAATTAGTTCCTATTCTTTATTCTACAAATATGAGTTTAGGTGTTGCAGTTTTAAATAAACTTGTAGCCCTTGCTTCAAAAACGTTAAGAGATTTTGATATAGAGATTGTTGAACAACATCACAAACACAAAGTTGACTCTCCTTCTGGAACAGCTTTAACACTTGCAGAACATGCTGCAAATGCTAGAGATTTAAACTTAGATGACGTTAGAGTTTCTGGAAGAGATGGACTTATTGGTGCAAGAACAAAAGATGAAATTGCAGTTATGAGTTTAAGAGGTGGAGATATTGTAGGTCGTCACACAGTTGGATTGTATAATGATGGTGAATTTATTGAATTAAATCACACAGCAACAGCTAGAAATACTTTTTCAAAAGGTGCAATTAAAGCTGCAAAATGGCTTGTAAATAAAGAACCAGGCCTATATTCAATAAATGACTGTTTAGGTTTATAAGGAAATAATATGTGTGCAATAGTTGGAATATTTGGTAATGAAAAGGCTTCAAGACTAGCATCTTTGGCTTTGTTTTCTATGCAACATAGAGGACAAGAAGCAACAGGAATATCTTCATCATGTGATGGTAAAATTCATACTATTAAGAATAGAGGATTAGTTTCAGATGTTTTTACAAATGAAGCATTGGATTATCTAAAAGGTAATATGGCTATTGGACATAATAGATATTCAACAGCAGGTGGAGACTCTATTCTGGATGCTCAACCTGTATTTGCAAAATATAAACTTGGTGAAATCTCTATTGTACACAATGGTAATTTAATTAATAAAGATGAAATAAGAGAAGAGTTAATAGACAAAGGTGCAATTTTCCAAACGGGAATGGATACTGAAAACTTAATTCATCTAATTGCCAAAAATTCAAAAAATAGATTAAGAGATAGAATAAAAGAAGCCTTAGATAAAACTATTGGAGCATATTGTTTTATTATTCAATCACGTTCTAAACAGTTTGTTATTAGAGATAGATATGGTATTAGACCTCTATCATTGGGAAAAATAAAATCTGGTGGATATATAGTTGCTAGTGAAACTTGTGCTTTTGATTTAGTTGATGCTGAATATATTAGAGATGTTAAACCTGGTGAAATGTTGGTTTTTGATGAAAAAAATGAAGAACCAGAATCAATCCAGTTATATGAACCAGAATTTAGACCATGTGCTTTTGAATATGTATATTTTGCAAGACCAGATTCAGTAATAGATGGTAAAAATGTATATAGAACAAGAGAAAATATGGGAAGAGCTTTAGCAAAAAATGATAAAGGTAGCACTATTAGTTATGATATGGTAGTTCCAGTTCCTGATTCAGGAGTTCCTGCAGCACTTGGATATGCAGCAGAAAGTGGAATACCTTTTGAGTATGGAATTATCAGAAATCATTATGTAGGAAGAACGTTTATTGAACCTACACAAGAGATGAGAAACTTAAAAGTAAGAATGAAACTTTCACCTATGAAATCATTAATTGCTGGAAAATCATTACTTGTAATTGATGACTCAATTGTAAGAGGAACAACATCTAAAAGAATTGTAAAGATGTTAAAAGAAGCAGGTGCTAAAGAAGTTCACTTTAGAGTGGCAAGCCCAGAGATAAAGTTTCCATGTTTTTATGGGATAGATACTCCTACAAAAGAAGAATTAATCTCTCATAGAATGACTAAAGAAGAGATTGAAAAGTATATAGAAGCTGATTCCTTAGAGTATTTATCAATTGAAGATTTAACAGACTCTATTGGAAACGATAGAGATTATGCATTAGAGAGTTTCAACGGTGACTATTTCGTTAAAAAATAGTAAAATCACAAAAAAAAACAGCTTAGAAAACCTACTTACTATAGGAAGATATTTCCGAAGTAAGTTTGGTGAAACCATCTATAAAGTTCCTGTATCTATTTCTGGATTTACTTGTCCAAATATTGATGGTACAGTAGCAAAGGGTGGTTGTAGTTTTTGTGAAAATGACTCTTTTTCTCCTAATTTACAAGAAAAAAAGCCTAAATTTAAACTTCACCCTTCAAATCCTTTAAACCCTTATTTACAAGAGCAATTAAAGCAGCTTGAATTGCAGTTTAATGCTACAAGACAAAGACTTGAAAATAAGTTTGGAACTAAAAAATATATAGTCTATTTTCAATCATTTACAAATACATATGCTCCAATTGAAACACTAAAAGCACTTTACACAAAAGCTTTATCTTTTGAAAATGTCATAGGCTTAAGTATTGGGACAAGAACTGATTGTATGAGTGATGAGATTTTAGATTTTATAGAAAGCTTATCAAAAGACAAAGAGATTTGGGTTGAGTATGGAATACAGAGTTTTTATGATGAAACACTTGAAGAGATAAATAGAGGTGATAGTGCTTCTAATATGAGAGAGTGGATTAGTAAAACTAAACAAAGAGGTCTAAATGTTTGTGGACATTTAATCTATGGACTTCCAAATGAAACTCAAGAAATGATGTTAGAAACACTAAAGCAGACAATTGAATTAAATGTGGATTCAATCAAATTTCATCCTTTGTATGTGGTAAAAAATACACTTTTAACAGCAAAATATTTAAATGGAAAGTTTGAGCCTATAAGTGAAGAGCTGTATATTGATACAGTTGTAAAATCTATAAAAATACTTCCAAGAAATATCTCAATTCAGAGAATAACAGCTGGAATAGATGACAATACACTTCTTGCACCCCTATGGTGTAAAAATAAACATCAACAAATACAAAAAATAAAAAAAGCTTTAGTAAAAGAGGGATTAAGATATTAATTTGTATCTAAAAAGATACAAATTAAGTTTTGATTTTTAGAAGATAATCAACTACATTTTCAATAAATGCATCATGTTTTCTATCTTTTCTATAAGCAATATATAGTTTTCTAGTCATTCTATTATTACCTATTCTTGATTCAAATAATGCATTTGATTTAAGAAGTGAATCAATGGCATTTCTTGATACAATTGAAACAGTTGGAGCAGTAGTTGTATCTGAGTGAAGAACTGTTTGTACAATAGTTGTAGCACTTGTAACTTCACTTGTAACATCAAACTGATCACAGTCTGGGAAATTTGCTTTGTCAAGGTTTTCTTTAAATATCATTCTTGTATTTGAATCTGGATTTCTACAAACCCATTTATAAGATAATAAATCTTCAGGTTTTGCCCTTGCTGGAAGTTTTTGATTAGAGAATATTACAATCTCATCTTCCATCCACTCTCTATATATGATATTTTCTTCAGGAATATAGTTTTCAACTAAAGCAATATCAATCTTTTTGTCAAGTAAGTCTTCTATTGTTTTGTGAGAAACAGAGACATTTATTGATACATCATTATGAATATTCTCTTTTAGATGATTTAAAAATCTTGGTAAAATATAGTTACCTATGATAAATGAAGCACCAAACATGAAAGTAACATTTTTATTCATAATCTTTAGTAACTCTTTTTCTCCATTACTAACACATCTCTCAATTTTTTGGGCGATGTTATAAAGCATCTGTCCTTCTTTTGTGAGTCTAATACCATTTTTCTTTCTGTCCACAACTTGAACTTCTAGATACTCTTCTATAAATTTCATTTGTTGGGTAACAGCAGGTTGAGAAATACCAAGTTTAGCGGAAGCCTTTGAAAAAGATTTTTCTCTAACTACTGTTAAAAAAGTATTTACTTTTGCAAAATCATTAAGCATTTATTCAAAACCTTTTATTCTTTAGTTATGAGAATGATAACATTTATTTATATATAAAAATATTAATTTAAATAGTTTTATTTTATTTTTGATATAATAGTTAATTAATTGGAGTTAAAATGTCAGAAAATTTTTTATCAAGTTTGAATGAATCTCAACAAAAAGCTGCAAAACATATTGATGGCTCACTATTGATTTTAGCAGGTGCAGGTTCAGGTAAAACTAAAACTATTACCACAAGATTAGCATACCTTATATCAATAGGAATTGACCCTACCTCAATTTTAACGCTTACATTTACAAATAAAGCAGCAACTGAAATGAGAGAAAGAGCTTATACAATGATTGGTTCTAATATGACTACTCCTCCAATCCTTTGTACTTTCCATAAATTTGGTTTGCTTTTTTTGAAGTTTTATATGAGTGAATTAAATAGAAAAAACAATTTTATAATCATAGACACAGATGACAAAAAAAGAATACTAAGAAGTATAGAAAAAGATATCCCTGTTGCAATGTTAGTATCAGAAATATCAAAATACAAAAATACCTTATTGACTCCTTTAGAGGTAAAAACAGGAGCTGAACTTAAGATTTATCAACAAGTTGCAAATGTATATGAAAAATATGAGAACTATCTGTTAAAAAATAATTTAGTTGATTTTGATGATTTACTACTACTTCCTTACAGAATAATGTCAAATAACGCTAGCCTTGCAAAAGAGACAAGTAGTAAGTATCAATATATCATGGTAGATGAGTATCAAGATACAAATGAATTACAATATAAGTTATTAAGACTATTATGTACAACACACAATAACTTATGTGTTGTTGGTGATGATGACCAGTCTATTTATGGCTGGAGAGGTGCTACTATTAAAAATATTTTAAATTTTTCTGAGCATTTTGAAAATACATTAGTAGTAAAACTTGAAGAAAACTATAGATCAACAGATACTATTCTTGACCATGCAAACCAATTAATAGAGCACAATAGGGATAGATTGGGTAAAAAATTAATTGGAACAAGAGCAAAAGGTGATAGCATAAAAGTTTATGAATCACATGATGAAAATGAAGAGACAAGAAAATTAATTGAAGATATTAATAAGTTACTTGATAGTGGTGTAAGAGGTCGTGATATAGCGATATTATTTAGAGTAAATGCACTTTCAAGGTCTTTAGAAGAAGGTTTTAATAAGGCCGGACTTAACTATAAACTCGTTGGTGGAATGAAGTTTTATGAAAGAGCTGAAATAAAAGATTTGATTGCTTTTTTTAGAGTTATTACAAACTCATATGATAACTTCTCATTTAAAAGAATTGTAAATAAGCCAAAAAGAGGTATTGGTAAAACTACAATAGACAAACTTGAAGCAAAATCTATTGAGATGAAAAAGCCTATTTTTGAAATAGTTGATGAATTTTCACCAGATGAATTAAGTGCAATAGTAGGAAAGAAAAATTCAAGAACCCTAAAAGTATTTTTAGCCTCAATTTGGGACTTAAAAGATACTTTACAAGAGTCAAAGATGAGATTTCTAGATACTTTTGAAGATACTTTTGATTTTAGAGCTTCATTTGAAAATATACCAGATGGTTTTGAAAGACAAGCAAATATTGATGAGTTTTATGGGTATGTTAGGGACTATTTTATTCAAAATCCTCTTTTAGAACTAGATAACTTTTTAAATGAAATAGCTTTAGGAAGTGAAGATACTGAGTTAGAAAATGAAGCAATCTCAATGATGAGTATTCACGCTTCAAAAGGTTTGGAGTATAAGCATCTATTTATTATAGGTATGGAAGAGGGATTTTTCCCTATAATTGGCGATGGAAGTGATTCTGAAGAAGAGAGACGATTGGGTTATGTTGCCTTTACAAGAGCTATGGATAATTTAACTTGTAGTTTTGTTCACTCTAGATTTTATAAAGGCAAAAGAACAACTCTGTTAAAAAGTAGATTTTTAACTGAATCAGGACTAATAAAAGGGTGTTTAACAATCCAACAACAATCATCATCATTTAAAAAAGGTGATTTAGTAAAACACAAAATTTTTGGTATGGGAAGAGTTCAAAAAGCTGCAAAAGCTGGAAAAGACTTCAAACTTACAATCAATTTTGGTGGTACAAAAAGAGATATACTTTCATCATTTGTAGAAAAAGCTTAAGAGTTTTATGCAAAAAAGAATTTATAATAAAGAACCATTAAATAAGTTAATTGTTGTAAATAAACCAATGTTTATGAGTTCAAACTCTTATTTAAACAGAATAAAAAGAAAATATAAAAATAAAAAAGCTGGATTTTCAGGTACCTTAGACCCTTTTGCGAAAGGGTGTTTGATAGTTGCTTTTGGACAGTATTCTAAACTTTTTCAGTTTTTTCAAAAAACTCCAAAGACTTATAGGGCTGTTATTTGGTTGGGTGTAGTTTCTGATTCCCTTGATATTGAAAATGTAGTTTCTGTAAATGAAGAAAATAGATTAAATATAGAAGATATAAAAAAAGAGTTAAAAAGTTTAGAAAAAGAAATAGAGTATTATCCTCCAAAGTTTTCTGCCAAAAAAATTGATGGAGAGCGAGCATATAATTTAGCCCGTGAAGGCAAAGATGTTGAGATGAAAAAAAGTGTTATGAAAATTTTTGATACAAATTTTATCTCTTATAATCATCCCTTTATAACATTTGAGGCAAGTGTTAGTGAAGGAAGCTATATAAGAAGTTTGGCT
The DNA here is from genome assembly GCF_937982575.1 of uncultured Arcobacter sp. Lineage (NCBI taxonomy): Bacteria > Pseudomonadati > Campylobacterota > Epsilonproteobacteria > Campylobacterales > Arcobacteraceae > Arcobacter > uncultured Arcobacter sp. Next base: position 86,619 of record NZ_CALJLR010000008.1, read on the forward strand.
CAAATTTTACTTGAAAGATTAAATAGAGTTGGTACTTTATCTTATCTAAACCGGTTAAATGAAGGAAAGTTTTTTTATGAAAATGAAAAAGATTTAAACCCCTTAGATTATTTAGATATGGAAGAGATAAGCTATAGTGGCGATAAGTCCTATTTTGAACAAGGTAAAAAAATCTTAATTGAATATTTAGATAAAAATGAAGATGGTAAATATTTGGTAAAATTTGATGATTTTTTTTCTATAATTGAAATAGAAAAAAAAGAAGTGAAATATATATTAAACAGGATAATGATATAAATGAATATAAGTGCTAAATCATATGCAAAAGTTAATATCTTTTTAAAAATTGCGGGTAAAAGAGATAATTATCATGAATTAGTTTCTAGGTTTGTAAGGGTTAAAAATCTATATGATACAATAACTTTTATTCCTGAAAATCCAAATAATGAGTTTAATCTTATTGGAGATTTTGGCTGTGATACAAAAAAGAATACAATATATAAAGCCTTTTTGGCATTAAGAGATAATTGTCCTAAAATAGATGCTTATTTTAGAATATATAGTATAAAAGTAGATAAAAAAATCCCTGAGTTTGCAGGACTTGGTGGTGGAAGTTCAAATGCTGCAACATTTTTAATTATGGCAAATAAGTTATTTGATTTATACTACTCAAAAGAGAAGTTAGCAAAAATAGGTGCAAAAATAGGTGCCGATGTTCCTTTTTTTATATATGAATATGATAGTGCAAATGTAACTGGCATTGGTGAGATTGTAGAAAAGTATGAGGAAGATATATTAGATATAGAAGTAATGACACCTAAAATTGAGTGTGATACAGGTAAAATATTTACATCTTTTAGAAATAAGTTTTATAAAGAGGTTTCTCAAGAAGAAAGAGACCTTCTTTTAAGTCTGAGTTCAAAAGATATATTAAATAAACTTGATATATCAAATGCAAATGATTTGTATAAACCTGCTCTTGATACCTATCCACAGTTAAAAGAGTATGAAAAGAAAGATTGGTTTTTTAGTGGAAGTGGAAGTAGTTTTTTTAAGGTAAATAATAATGGCTAAGAAAGAAAAAAATATTAATTTAACATTTAAGAATAAAAAGGCATTTCATGACTATTTTATACTTGAAAGTTTTGAAGCAGGTATAGAACTGCTTGGAAGTGAAGTAAAATCTATAAGAGAAGGAAGAGTAAATCTCAAAGACTCTTATGTAAGAATTATAAAAAATGAGGTCTTTATATTAAACCTTCATATCTCATATTTAGAGACTACAAATGCTGTTTTTAGACCTGAAGAAACAAGACCTAGAAAGTTACTTCTTCATAGGAAACAAATCAATAAATTATTTGAAAAAGTAACTAAAGATGGTATGACAATTGTTCCCTTAAAACTGTACTTCAATGCTAAAAATTTTGCAAAATTACAAATTGCAACTGCACAAGGTAAAAAGCTTTATGACAAAAGAGCAGACTTAAAAGAGAAGAGTTTAAAAAGAGAATCTGAACAAGCAATAAAAAATTGGTAAAAAAAGTCAATTTTTTATTATATATAGTCATAAAAAATAGAATAATTTAATTTGTTACTTATTGTAGTTTTAAATTAAACTTAAAAAAAAATACTAAAAAAAAAACTAATAATTAAGCTTATATTTATTCCTAATTCGTTAACATCTTTTCATAAGTGACAAATCTGTGACTTGTATAAAAAAATTAGTAGGAGGAGATTGATGCAAAACGGTGCACAAATCGAGTATGATTACTCAATTGCAAAAGCCTTTACATTTGCAACAATTCTGTTTGGTATCATTGGTATGTTAGTTGGTGTTATTCTAGCATTTCAAATGGCATTTCCTGAGTTAAATAATTTAGCTGGGGAATATGGTACTTTTAGTAGATTAAGACCTTTACACACAAATGGTGTTGCGTTTGGTTTTACTCTTAGTGGTATTTTTGCTTCATGGTATTACATCTCTCAAAGAGTATTAAAAGTCTCTTTGAAAGAATCACCATTTTTAATGGCCATTGGTAAATTACATTTTTTACTTTATTTCATCACTATTCTTTTAGCAGTTGTTACACTATTAGCTGGTATTACAACTTCAAAAGAGTATGCTGAATTAGAGTGGCCTTTAGATATTCTTATCACATTGTGGTGGGTTTTATGGGGTATAAGTATTTTTGGATTGATAGGTATTAGAAGAGAGAGAACATTATATATCTCTATTTGGTACTTTATTGCATCTTTCTTAGCAGTTGCTATGTTACACCTTTTTAACTCTATGGAAGTTCCAACAGCGTTAGTTTCAGGTTATGGTAACTGGTATCACTCTGTTTCTATGTATTCAGGTTCAAATGATGCTCTAGTACAATGGTGGTATGGACACAATGCAGTTGGTTTTGTATTTACAGTTCCAATTATTGCGATGATCTATTACTTTTTACCAAAAGAGTCTGGACAAAATGTTTACTCATATAAGTTATCTATTTTAGCTTTCTGGGGATTAATGTTTGTTTATCTTTGGGCTGGAGGACATCACCTAATTTATTCAACTGTTCCAGATTGGATGCAAACTATGGGTTCTGTTATGTCAGTTGTTTTAATTTTACCATCATGGGGATCAGCAATTAATATGCTTTTAACAATGAAGGGTGAGTGGCAACAGTTACAATCTAATACTTTAATTAAATTTATGGTTTTAGCTTCAACTTTCTATATGTTATCAACAATTGAAGGTCCAATTCAATCAATTAAATCAGTTAATGCAATTGCGCACTTTACTGACTGGATTCCAGGACACGTACATGATGGTACATTAGGTTGGTTAGTATTTATGATTATGGCTGCTTTATATCATATGGCACCTAGAATGTATGGAAGAGAAATATATTCTAAATCATTAATGGATACACAATTTTGGTTACAAACTACAGGTATCGTTTTATACTTTACATCTATGTGGATTGCAGGAATTACTCAAGGTATGATGTGGAGAGCATATGATGAATATGGTTCATTAGTTTACTCTTTTATTGATACAGTAACTGTATTACAACCATACTATACAATTAGAGCAGTTGGTGGATTAATGTACTTAATTGGTTTCTTTATGTTTGCATATAATATGTATAAAACGGCAACTGCAGGTAGAGTTCTTGATAAAGAACCAACTAACGCAACGCCAGTAGCTGCATAAGAAGGAGGGATTATTATGTTTCATTGGTTCGAACAAAGACCGTTTTTCTTTGCGGTATTAGTATTTATATTTATTGCATTTGCAGGTATTATTGAAATTATTCCTGATTTTGCAAAACAATCAAGACCTACAGTAGGTACAAAACCTTACAGTGTGTTAGAGTTAACAGGAAGACATGTATATATTAAAGATTCATGTAATGCTTGTCACTCTCAATTAGTTAGACCATTTAAATCAGAAACTGATAGATATGGTATGTATTCATTATCTGGTGAATATGCTTATGATAGACCATTTTTATGGGGATCAAAAAGAACAGGTCCAGATTTAATGAGAGTTGGAAATTATAGAACTACAGATTGGCATGAAACTCATATGATGGATGCTGCTTCTGTTGTTCCAGGTTCAATTATGCCTTCTTATGCACATCAATTTTTAAATATTGCTGATGTAGAGACTGCATATGGAGAAGCTGTTACAGTTAAAAAGGTATTTAATACTCCATATGATGTAGATTTAAATGGAGATGGAAAGATAGATGTTCCATTAGGAACATTTGAAGAAGCAAAAGCTGAAGCTTTAAAAGAAGCAGAAGCAATTGCTGCAAATATGAAAAGTAAAGCTGTAAAAGATGCCGTAGCGAACGGTCAGATTCCTGAGATTGTTGCGATTATCGCGTACATGAATTCTTTAAAATAAGAGGTTAGATATGAGTCATCAAGAGATAGTTGATTTGCAAGGATATTTGAAGTTTTTTCTTATTCTTGCTGTATTTGTCATTTTTTATGCTTACGCTTACTCAATATACAAAAGAGATAAAAAGGGTGAGAGAGATTTTGAAAAATATTCAGACTTGGTACATGATGACTCAGTAGAGTCTAAACCTCTTGAAGATAGAAATAACAATTTAGACGAAAATAAGAAGGAGAAATAGTATGAAATCTATGGTAATAGGTGGAATTATTCTTATCGTCGCTTTATTAGCAGGAACTTACTTCGTTGCAGGTGATGCTTTTAATAGTGATGATTATATTAATAGTTTAACAATGCTTGGAGCAGTTGCAATTATTACAATTACAGTATTTGTTACTCTTAAGTATATTAATCAAATGAAAAATGATACTGCTGGTGGTGAATTAGCAGATGAAAAATGGGATGGTATTGGTGAATATAAAAATCCAATTCCTACAGGTTGGGGATTAGCATTTATTGGAACTATTGTTTGGTTATTTTGGTACTGGACAGTTGGTTATCCAACAAATGGGTTCTCTCAAATTGGTCAATGGAATGAAGAGACTATTGAATTCAATAAAAAATTTGAGTCAAAATGGCAAAATCCATCACAAGAAACTTTAACTGCAATGGGTGAATCTATATTTTTAGTACAATGTTCACCTTGTCATGGTGTTGACGCAGAAGGTATCAATGGTAAATCACAAAATTTAACATTAAGAATTACAAAAGATCATGTTGAACATGCCATTAAGACAGGTTTAAATAACTTAAAAACTTCATATCCAAGTGGAATGCCTCCTATGATGTTAACAGATGAAGGTGACATTGATGCAGTTTCAACTTATGTTGCAGGTGGATTCAAAGGTGAACAACCTGATGCATATGGTGTTTGTGCTGGTTGTCATGGTCCTGATGGTACAGGTATTGAAGCAGTTGGTCCAAATATTAAAACATATGACGATGCTCTAGTTTCTGCTGTATTAGAGAATGGTAAAACACATGGAATAATTGGTACAATGCCAAGTTTCAAAGGTAGATTAAACCCTACTCAAGAAAAAGCAGTTGCTGCTTATATTCAAAGTTTAGGAGAGTAAAATGGCTGGAAATTCTCAAATGAATGAAAGTGAAAGAGGTATATTTGCTCTTAGTGGTATCACTGGGATGTTAATTGCTACTGTATTATTACTATCAATACTTGGTGGTTTAACATATTTTGGTATTATGACACAGGCAAATGAAGCTCAAAATTTTTATAAAATCAATCAAGATCTAAATGGTCTTGAAGCTAACAGTTCAGATAATGCTAGTCATTACGAACTTGTTGGTAAAAAGTAAGGAGTAGACTATGGATAAAATTATTTGGCTACTATTATTGGCATCAGCTGTATTATCAGTTTACTTAGCATTCTTTGATTCTTCAAGAGTATTTGTAGGATAAATGAAAGCTTTTGCAATCTTAAAAATAGCAGTGTTTTCACTGCTATTTTTTTTAATCCCCTTAAATGCAAGTATAAATAAATTTGTCATATCAGATGACGTTGTTATTGATGCAAGAACTGCAGCAAAAATATTGGAAATAGGCTCTGAAGTAAAGAGTAAAACAAATGTAAATATATATGTCTATGCTAGAACAAATCTTGGACTAGGTAAAGATATCCCCACAAAAGAAAAAATAGAATTTATTAAAAAACATGAACATAAAATAAGTTCACAATTAGAAAAACCTTATGTTTTAATGAGTATTGCTTTAGAGCAAACACATGTAAATATACTTATGTCTGAAAAATTAGAAAAAATAATAGATAAAAATGATATTTTAAATGGTTATGTAGTACCATTACTTGCTTCAAAAGATAAGAATACATTATTCACAAAAGTTAGTGCTGCTGTATTAAATGGTTATGATGAAATAGCTGATCAAATAGCCCATGCAAATGGCATAGAAAAACTTGAAACAGGTATTCCAGATTCTGGTAAAACAGCTGGAACTATATGGAAAGTTTTTATGTATACAATAGTTTTAGGTGGTATTCTTCTTTATACTTTTGCAGTATTAAGATCAAAAAAGAAATAGGTAATAAATGAAAAAAAGAAATTATTGGCCACTGCTTTTTATTGGTATATTCTCATTTACATTTGCAATGATAGTTTGGACTATCGTATCAGCTGTAAATACACCAGTACATGAAGATAAATCATTTTTAAGTACATATCATAATGTTGATGGCGATTATAACGATATTGTTGCTTCAAATGAAAAGTTTAGTAAAAAATATAATGTTAAAATTAAAATCAATGAAAAAGAGTTTGATAAATTGGATATAAGTGACGTCTTTTTATCTCAACGAGTAATTGATAATAAATCAATGCACAAAGATATTTTTAATAAAGGTTCAAACAATATCACTTTTGAATTAAGTGATAAGACTGGATTAAAAATAGATAATGCAAAAATTAATTTTAAAGTTACACGAGCAACAAATAGTTATTCCGATATAGATATTTCAAACAATGAAGATAATAACTACTCTTTTTCTTTTGAATTAGCAAAAGAGGGTAACTGGAATATTACAGGAACAATTGATACAACTGATGGAGAAAAAGGCTACTTTTACATAAAGTCAAATGCTATTAATAGATAATAAGCTTATAGTCTATCCCACCTCAAGAGCTATAAGAGAAGCCACAAAAAAAAGAAGCAGTGAGAATTTATTGCTTCCTTCTTGTATAACTATTGACGAACTATTTAAAAAATCAATCTCAATTTCAAACAAAAAATATATAGACGAAGAACAAAGATTTTTATATCTTAAATCTGCATCTAATGTAAAAAGATTAGAAAAATTAGGTATTTCAAATAATTTCACTTCTTTTTTAAAACAATCAGATTATCTGTTTAGATTTTTTGGTGAATTATCTGCAGAAAAGGTATCAATTGATAGCTTAGAATTAGTAGACACTTATGAGTATTACAAAGAACATATTGAGATATTAAAAGAGATTTATAATAACTATACAAATATATTAAATGAAAACAATGCTATAGATAAAATTAATTTACCCACCAATTATGAGATTAATAGCAACTTCTTAGATAGATATGAAAGTATAGAGATATATTTTGAAGGGTATTTTACTAACTTTGAATTAGAAATAATATTAAAAATATCAAAACAAATCAAAACAATAATAAATTTGTCATTCAATAAATATAATGAAAAATCAATACAAAGTTTTATTGAACTTGGTTTTGATTTAAAGTGTGGTTTTAATTACAAAATTGATTTGACAAATAAAGAGATATTGGAAAAAGAAGAGGAAATAAGTTATTTAGAAAATATAAAAACCTCTGCATTTACAAGTAGAATAAATCAAATTGCTTTTATAAAAGAATCAATAACAAATGCAGTTAATTCTGGAATTGAAGCACAAAATATAGTCTTAGTAGTTCCCGATGAAAAGTTTATAAGTATAATAGAGCAGTTTGATGATGAGGGTTATTTTAACTATGCCATGGGGAAAAGTATAAATAATAGCAAAATTTATAAATCTCTTACTTCCATATATAACTATCTTAACGAAGATGAAAGAAAAACAAAAGAGACAGTAGAGTTTTATAAGATAGATATTGCTTTATTAGAGAGTTTAAAAACTGTTTGGAATAAGAGCCTACAAAAAGATGATTTTAATTTAGTTGTTGAATATATAACATCAATTGAACACAATAAAGAGTTAATAGAAAAGTTTGATGAATTAATATATAAACTAAATCATCTATTTTTTAATAGTATTCAAAAAATAGTTTTTAAAGAGGCTATTAAAATACTTATTCAAAAAATATCAAAAATATCTTTAGATGATATAAATTCTGGCATGATAACAGTAATGGGTCTTCTAGAAACCAGAGCTGTAGATTATGAAGCTGTGATAATTTGTGATTTTAATGAAAACTTTATTCCCAAATCTAGCATAAAAGACAAATTCTTATCTTCTATTATTAAAAAAAGAGCAAAATTACCAACTCAAAAAGATAGAGAAAATCTACAAAAGTATTATTACTACAAGCTAATAAATAGTGCAAAAAATCTATATATCTCATACACACAAAATGAAACAATGCAAATAAGTAGGTTTGCAGATGAACTTTTTAAAGATAAAATGGATACTCAAACAAAAGATAAAGAGTATAAAGAGATACTGTATAAAAATAAAAACATAAATCATTTTGATGAAGAGATTATTTTTGATATAGATTTATCAAAGCAAGAGTGGTCAGCAACATCACTTAAAAAGTATTTAGAGTGTAAAAGAAAATATTACTTAGAGTATATCCATAAAATAAAAGAGCATAGCACTAGTTTAAAGCCAAAAGGATATGAATTAGGAAGTATGGTTCATAAAACACTAGAAAGCGCTTATAGAAGCTTTGATGTTGATAATATAAATTTTGAACTTATCAAATCACTTTTTGAAAAGCAGGTTAATCATAATCCATTTTTATTACTTGATAAAGAGGTATTTTTAAAAAAATTAAATACCTTTGTAGAGTTTGAAAATAAAAGATTTGAAAATAGAGATTTAAAAGTTCTTGATATAGAAAAAGATTTTAAATTTAATTTTAATGGAATAGTTTTAAAAGGTAGCATTGATAGAATTGATAAGTTAAATGATGAGTACTTGCTAATTGACTATAAAACTTCTTCAAGTCTAAAAGTTGATAGTTTAAAAACATATGATAGTAGTGTTGATTTTCAATTAGAATTCTATTATTTAGCCTGTAGAGAGCTTTTTGGATATGAGAATATAAAAGCTTATTATTATGATTTAAATAGTTCTAGACTCTTAGAAGAGACTGTATTATTAGAAAAGCTAGAACTATTAAAAGATATATTTATAGAACTAGAAACAAAAAAAGTAAATTTTGAGAAGTGTGATAAAACAACTATATGTCAGTACTGTGAGTTTAAAACTATTTGTGATAGATAATAAAGAGCCAAGCAATAAGCTTGGCTCTTCCGCGCGCTTTTAATTTAAATAACCCTTATAAATATTAAAATGCGTAAGTAACACTAGCAAATAGTTTGTCATAATCATTAGCAGTAG
>NZ_CALJLR010000009.1:0-95588 GCF_937982575.1 uncultured Arcobacter sp.
ATTGCATGGTAAGCAAGAGGTTGCAGGTTCGATTCCCGCTGTGAGCACCACTCTTATATTTATGCTTTTTTACATCTTATAAGTGTTTGACATAAGCCAATGTTATCTATTGTTTCTATTATTTCTAAGCCAGCAAGTAATAATAGCTTTTTAAAGTCACTATATTTAAACATTTTACTGTATCCATTTGCCATTGCTGTAAAATAAGGTGAAGTGTTGATTATACAGTATGCAGCTGTTTCGTTGTTTTGTCTATCCCAAAATGGTTCCATGATACATATTTCAGTCTCTGTATTAATTGAATTTACAATTTTTTTCAAGATAGCTATGATTTGTTCATCTTTGAAACAATCCAAAAATTGACTCATCCAAATAATATCGAAATTTTTTGCTATGTTTATCTCTTCTATTAATATATTGGCTTCATAAGTTGAAATATTTAATATGTTTTTTTCATAGATATTTTGTTTTGCAAGTTTTATTTGCTGTGGTAAGTCCATTATTGTTATTTGTATGTCAGGATTTTTTTCTGCAAATAGAATTGCAAATTTTCCAGTATTACCACCAATATCTAGTATAGATTTTGGATTTAAATTTTTTAAAATATTTATTGCTTCCTTAAATCCTGAATCAGAATATAAATGATCAAACTCAAACCAAGACTCTTTGGCTTTTTGCGGTAATGTTGAAAGTGCTGGATAAATTGTATCTTCTTGGCTAAATACTTTTAATCCTTCTGCTTTTTCTTTTTTTATTGATTCTTCTAAATAAAATAATCCTAAGTAGTTAACATGGTGATTGTAATTCATATTAGTATTTGTCATTTTATCACTATGAATAAAAAATCCAACTTTTGTTAAATATACTTTTTCTTCATCAATTGAAATGACATTTGCACTTAATGCAGTTTCGCATAATAATTGTACTGCATATTTAGATAAATCACTTTTTTTTGCTAATTCATCATATGTTAAACCATCTTTATTATTAGATAAAATTTCTAATAACTTTAAATCTCTCATTGTTCTTACAACTTGAAATACAACTGGAGCAAATGCAATTTTTTGTGCTTCATACTGTGCTTCTAAGGCACTTATTTTGTGATTATCTTTGAAAAATTCTTTCATATTACCTATTTCTTTTAATTTTTAAGGGCAATTGTTAATTCACCTTTTGCACAAATATCTTTTTCATCAAATACTTCGAATTTGTATTCAGTCATTGTGTCAAAAGTAAAAGACTTCTTTATTTTAATTTGATAATTTTGCTTTGTAAATTCACTTATCTTTTCTATTTTTTTTAATGAGATAAGGAAACCAATTACTACCTCTTGCGTTTGTGCAAAAGCAGCACTACTTTGAGCTGCTGCTTCACTAATCATTGCTAGAGTAGGAATAAAAGGGAAGGTACAACTAACAATACAAATATCCTCTTTTTTTTCTATTACTTTTTGTGCAAATCTGATAGGAGCTTTGTGTGGTAAATTCATTAGATATCTATTTCTATTATATTTTTTTTATTGATGTCAAAGTTCTCAGCAATATACATTATATGTTCAATTGATTTTGGATACTCTTTATTTTGAACATTTTTAAAATCTATTGTTGGTTTTTCAAGGGTAAGTTTGACTTTTAAAGCAACAGCACACTCTATGTATTTTATGCAGTTGTTTACTTCTTCAATATTATTTATATTTAATGATTCTGCACAAACTAATAAAATTTCGTCATTATCTAAAGCTTTTACTGCTCCAACTTTTAATACTTTTAATGAAGTCTCTTCTCCAGATGAAACAGTTAAAATTTCACTTGTGTTTTTTGATAATATAGAAGCATATGATACTGCTGTATTATAAACAGAGTTTTGGAAATCAGTAGGAGATATGATTTCATTATTAGATATTGCATTTAATATCTTTGATGTGGATAATAACTCACCATATGCAGAGCCATAGATTATTCTGCCATCTTTAAAATCTACCTTAGAAAGAAGTTCGATTACAAGTTTTGAAGCTCTTGTAAGCCTTCTTCTTACTATCATTTTAGGAACTAATTCTTTTGTATTTAAATCGATAACTTCTTTTTCATCAAAGATACATGATGCATTTAATATTTCTAAATTAATTTTCATTTAGCAAGTCCAAAAATTAAAGAAGTGTTATTTCCACCAAAAGCAAAAGAATTACTAATCACATAATCAATTTTTGATGTAATAGTTTCAATAGAATAATTTATACCTTCTATCTCAATCTCTTTTAAACCTTTGTTAGAAGGAATAATTTGTTTTTGTAAGACCATACATGAAATAATTGCTTCTATTGCTCCTGCAGCTCCTAAAGTATGTCCAGTAATTGATTTTGTTGAACTAACTTTTGGTTTTTTTTCAGTGAATAAAGATTTAATTGCATTTAATTCTGCAAAATCATTTGCATAAGTTCCTGTGCCATGTGCATTTATATATGAAATATCATTTATATTTAAACAACTATTTTCTAATGCATTCTGCATGGCTTTTTGAGCTCCTAGCCCTTCTGGATGTGGCTGTGTCATATGATGTGCATCGGAACTATATCCTACTCCACATAACTCAATAGAATTTTCTTTTTTTATAGTTTCTAATAATAAAATTCCAAAACCTTCAGATACATTCATACCTTCTCTATTTTTATCAAAAGGTGTACATGTTTTTGATGATAGAACACTAAGTGCTGAAAAGCCACAAACTGTAGTGTGTGATAGAGCATCTATTCCTACTACTAATACATTTTCATATAGCCCTTTTGAAAGTACCTCTTTTGCATAACCTAATGCATTTGCACTAGAAGTACAGGCTGTAGAAAATGATACATCATCATAAAATTTATATTTTTCTTTTAAAAAATAAGAAATTGCATCCACAGGGTGTTTTTTAGGGTTTATCTCTTTGTAGTTTTTATTTTTAAAAAATAGTTTTTCAGTTTCATCCATTCCACCGACAGAAGAACCTATAATCAGGAGTGTTTTTGAAAAGTCTTTTAATTTAGAATTTGTTAATAAATTTTCACATCTTTCAGTTAAAATTTCATTTAAGTCTTTGTCTCTTTTTATTTTACCAATAGCTACACTTCTATTGTCAACATACGATGAGTCAACAGTTATAGTGTCTTTTTTTGAACAAATTGAATCAAATAACTCTTCTGAATTATTTCCTGCACATGAAATTGAATCAAAATAATTTATGTAAACTTTTTTATTTATTTTCATTGATATAATTAAGTAAGCTATTTACTGAGGCAAAAATATCTTTATATTGTTCAGTATTGGAAATTTTTACACCATACTCTTTTTCAATAATTAAAACTAGTTCAATAGAGTCAACAGAGTCTAAACCTATTCCATCTTCCCCAAATAAAGGTGCATTGTCTTCAATATCATCGACTGTAAAGTCTTCTAAATTTAGACCTTCAATTAGTGTTTCTTTAAACTCATTAATAGTAACCATGCTCTATTTTACCTTCTAAATAATCTTGTGAAATATTACTGTTTTTCATCTTTTAATCATCTTATAAATTATCTTTTAATAAATTATTTTGTACAATAACGAATACAGATAGAAAGAAAATCATAGTGAAGTTACTTAAGAATTTATTTGAAGTTTTAGAAAAATCAGAAAACTATTATAAAGTTAAACTGGCAAAAAAAGACCATCCTGTTTTTAAAGCCCATTTCCCAGAAAATGAAATACTACCCGGATTTATTCAAATAGATATTATTTCAAATATCCTAAATCATAATATAAATACTATTTCTAAAGCAAAGTTCCTATCAATTATAAAACCTGAAGATATAATTGAATATCATATCACGTGTATAAATGAATCAAGATATAAAATAATAATAAAAAAAGAAAATAAAAAAATAAGTGAAATAATATATGAAATTTAGTGAAATTATAGTTGTAATACCTACTTATAATAATGATTCTACTATACAAAAAGTTGTTGATGATGTATTATCTTATAATATTAAAATAATAGTAGTTGATGATGGATATGATAATCCAGTAGAAGAGATATTAAATAAAAACTCTAATTTAATTGTTTTAAGACACCCTTTTAATAAAGGAAAAGGTGAAGCAATTTTAAGTGGTGCTAGAAAAGCAAAAGAGTTAGGATACAAGTATTTTATCAGCTTAGATGGAGATGGACAACATCTTGCAAGTCAGATTGAAAAAATAATAGGTGCTTGTGATGGTGATAATCAAATTATAATTGGTGCAAGAAATTTTGATATAGAAAATGTGCCAAATGGCTCTAAGTTTGGACGTTGGTTTAGTAATTTTTGGGCTACTTGGGATACAGAACAAGAGATTGAAGATTCATTGTCTGGATTTAGATTATATCCAACCTCAATTTTAGACTTAGATATTAAAACTTCACGATTTGATTGGGAGATGGAAGTTTTAGTAAAACACTCTTGGAAAAAAAGATTGATAAAAGAAGTGACAATTGACTGTTATTATCCATCACCTGAAGAGAGAGTTAGTCATTTTAAAAAGTTTTGGGATACAGCTGCTATTGTAATGGTACATATTAGATTATTACCTCTTAAGTTTTTTCTTAAAAAAAGATATAAATAGATGAATGTTAAGCAAAGAGGAAGCGGGTGGAGTATAAAACTTGCTTTTAATTTATATAAACTTTTTGGTTACAAGTTTGTCTATTATATTATGTATCCAGTAAGTTTTTTTTATTTTATTTTTGCATCAAATGTGAAAGAATCTTTAAAAGAATATTATAAAATTTTAGGTTTAGAGTTTAATAATTGGATTTATTTTGAACACTTAAGAATGTTTGCAATTTGTCTTGTTGATAGATTTATATCTAAATATGACCCAAGTTCTTATGATTTTATATATGAGGAAAAAGAAACAGTTTTAAAGATTATGGATAGTAAGACTATTTTATTATTTTCTCATTTTGGTGGCTGGGCTTCAAGTTCTAGTAATCCTGTAACTAAAAATAGAATCAATATTGTCATGCAGGAAGTCATTTTAGATAGTATAAAAGAGATTGAAAGTAATATTGAAAATAAAATCTCAAATATTAATATTATAGATCAATCAATGGGACAGATTCCTGTTTCTATTGAAATTGCAAATGCAATTTCAAATGATGAGATTATCGCTATAATGGCAGATAGACCAACAAGTAATAAATATAAATATAAAACAAAGTTTTTTGGAAAAGATGCATTTTTTAATAAGAATCCATTTAAAATTTCTTATAAAACTAAAACACCAATTTTATGTTGTTTTGTAATAAATATTGGATTACAAAGATACAAAGTAGAAACGATAAAATTAAATTTAGATTTAAATTTAAAAGAGAAAGAAGCTATTGATATAGCTATAAAAGAATATGTTAAACTATTTGAAGATATTCTAAAAAAATATCCAAACCAATGGTTTAATTTTTATAATTTTTGGGAGAATAAATAATAGATGAAATTAACAATAGATAAAAGAACAATATCTTTAGAAGAGATAATAAATGCAACAGATATAGAGATATCTAAAGATGAAAAGTTTATAACATTTATAAATCATACTCATGATTTTATGATGAATACAATTAAAGCTGGTAAACCTATTTATGGGATCACTACAGGATATGGAGCAAGTGGCAAAAACTATGTTAGTTATGATGATGCAGCAACGTTACAAACAAATCTATTTCGTTTTCACGGGTGTGGTATAGGAAAAAACCTAAGTTATGAAGTATGTAGATATGCTGTTATTTGTAGAACTATCTCTTTAAGTAAAGCTCGTTCAGGTGTCTCTATGAATCTTTTGCATAGACTTGAAATGCTTGTTGAAAAAGATATTATTCCTGTAATTCCATCACAAGGCTCAGTTGGTGCAAGTGGAGATTTAACACCACTTTCTTATATAGCAGCTGTAATTGCTGGTGAGAGAGAAGTTTATTATAAGGGTGAAATAAAAGATGTGATGGAAGTTTACAATGAACTAAATATTACACCTTATAAGTTTGAGCCTAAAGAGGCATTAGCTATTATGAATGGTACAACGATAATGAGTGCTATAGCTTTAAAAGCGATTGAAGAGTTTGAGGTTATTTTAGACTCTATGGAATCATACGTGGCAGGGATGTTTGAAGTTCTTTTAGGAGATGATACCCCTGTGGCGGATTTTGTTCATGATTCAAAGCCATTTAGTGGTCAAATAAACGCAGCTAAAAATATCAAAAGAAAAATAGAAGGTTCAAAACTGACTCACGGAAGAGATGATAGATATGATAAATTTTTTGCTGATAATGACCTGAATATTCAAGATACATACTCTATGAGATGTGCACCTCAAGTTTTAGGGGTAATAAGAGACAATTTAGAGATATCAAAAAACTGGGTAGAAACTGAGATAAACAGTGTAAATGATAATCCCCTTATAGATGGTGAAAATCAAAAAATCTATACCTCTGGGAACTTTTATGGTGGATATGTAGCTCATGCTATGGATACACTTAAGATTTGTGCTGCAAATTTAGCAGACTTATTAGATAAAGAGTTTGCTCTTTTAGTTGATCATAAATTTAACCGTGGTTTAGGAGAAAATCTTAAGCTTTCAAAAGAGCCATTTTTTCATGGATTTAAAGCTATGCAAATAAGTCTTAGTTCTTTAAGTGCTGATGTTATCAAAAATACAACAGCAGCTTCTATTCACTCAAGACCAACAGAATCACTTAATCAAGATAAAGTATCTATGGGAACAACTGCTGCAAATGATTTTGCTAAGATGATGCCCGATCTTCATAATATGCTTTCTATTGCATTTATAGGTATGGCGCAAGCTGTTGATATAAGAGGAGAGAGTGAAGTTTCACCACATCTTAGAAATATCTATAAAGAGATAAGAAAAATAGTAAAACCATTGTATGAAGATAGAAGAATGGATATTGATATACAAAATATCAATAAAATTTTACAAGAAGCGAAGTTTATATAAAGAGTTGAAGATGGAAGCAAAAAAAGTATTAGTTACAGGAGCTACAGGTTCTATTGGCAAAGCAATAGTTAAAGAGTATGCTCAAAATGGATATTTTGTATATATTCACTATAACAGTAATAAAGAAAAAGCAGAAGAGATTTTGAATGAAATAAATCAAAATGGAGAACTAATTACTTTTAATATGCAAGATAAAAACTCTATTAAAGAAGCCTTAGAAAATCTTGATGTTAATGTTTTAGTAAATAATGCTGGTATTATAAAAGATAATCTGTTTTTCTTTATGGATGATGATGAATGGGAAGATGTAATAAATACAAATCTAACTGGACTTTTTTATGTTACAAAAGTTATTTCTAAAAATATGATGATGAATAAACGAGGAAGTATTGTAAACGTGGCATCAATTTCAGGAATAAGTGGAAACTCAGGACAAGCAAATTATAGTGCTAGTAAAGGAGGAGTTATCGCTTTTACTAAAACTCTGTCTATAGAACTTGGAAGATATAATATCAGGGTAAATGCTCTTGCCCCTGGAATAATAGAATCAGAAATGATAGAAAATATACCAAATGTAAAAGAGCTAAAAAAAGCTATACCTCTTAAGAGATTTGGAAAAGCTGATGAAGTGGCAAAATGTGCTTATTTTATAGGTGTAGATGCCACTTATGTAAGTGGAGAGGTTTTAAATATTAGTGGGGCAATGGTTAGATAAAGTTTATGAATTTAATCATATCTTTATTTTATGCCCCAGTTGTTTTTTATTCACTAAGAAACTTTGAATTAAAAACGGTTTCATTAATAATATTTATTTTTTCTCTTCTTTGGCTACTGCTTAGTATAAAGAAAAATATAAAAGAGTATATTTTTCCTCTTTTTTATTTGGGTGTTTCTATTTTGGCATATTACTTAGAGAACTTTTTATTTTTAAAAATCTTGCCATTATTAATCTCGGGATTAATTTCAATTTATATATTATATAGTTACATTTCAAAGAACTCATTTATTTTTATTTTTTTAGAAAAATTCAATAAAAAAGTTGAAAAAGAAGAAAAAGAGTATATTCAAAAGTCAACACTATTTTGGTTTCTTATCTCTTTGTTAAATGTTTTGATTCACTCTTTTGTTCTATATACAAAAGATATGGTTTATTGGACTTTTTATTCATCTGTTGGTTGGTATTTTTTGTTTATACTTGCAGGATTAATTCAATTTGTTCATAAAAAAATCTACTTTAAGGGTAAAGTCCATGTATAAGGTTTTATTTTTAATTTTTGTTTCTACGATGATACTATTTTCAAAACCAATTAAATTTAAAGAGGAAAAATATATCAGTGCATTAAGTACAAGTGTATATAGAAATGGTATTTTAAAAATAGATAATGACACTTTGGAAATTAGATATTTAAATGAGGATAAATCATTTATTTTTACTAAAGAGAATATTATAGAAAAAAATGGTGATAAAAAGAAGGTTTTAAATTATGAAGAAAATTTTGAGTTAACAATTTTTTCAAAAATCATAGATAGTATATATAAAAATAAACCAGAAAATTTAAAAGAGTATTTTCAAATTATAAAAGATGATTCTGTAAATAGACTAATTCCAAATGATTATATATCAAATGTAATAAGCAAAATTGAGTACAAAAAAAAAGATGATAAGTTGATTTTTTTAAAGATATTTTTTACTAATGATGATTGGATAAATATTGTTGAAAATTAGCAATTATATTAATATTTCATTACTTATAGTTTTAGCCTTATTAGTAGTATATTTTAACTCTTTTAGTAGTATTTCAACAGAGCTTCAAACTATATTGCCAAATAGTGAAAAAAAAGAGTTACTAAAAGAGTTTAATAAGTTCCAAAACACAAAAAAAGTATTTCTTAGTGTTGAGGGATTAGACAATAACTCTTTAAAAAAAATTAAAGAATTAGAAGATGAGTTTTTAAAAATAGATGGATTAACTCTTGAAAAATCTTACACAAACAAAAATCTTAAAAGATATAAACAAGAGTATAAGTTTTTTATAGAAAGTATAGATAAAGATGCTTTAGAAAAGTTAAATATAAGTAAAAAACTAGAAGAACTAAAATCTAATTTGATAAATTCTAGCTTCTCTTTTTTTATAGATAAGAAGGATCCTTTAGATATCTTCAAGGAAAAAACCTCTTTAAAAGCTTTGTCTTTAAAAAATAATCACTTAAGTATAAAAGATAGTGCGTATATATCAATATTTAACTTAGAGGGTAGAGTAAATTCAATTTCTCAATATGAGAGTATTTATGATGCAATTGAAAAGCTTAGTTCAAGTGATAAAAACATAAAAGTATTTTCACCTATTTTTTATTTTGTAGAGAATTCAAGAATTATAAAAGATGATGTAAACAAAATAGTTATCTTTTCAACAACAATATTACTTTTACTTTATTTAGTGATTTTAAAAAATCTAAAATTGCTTGTAAATACATTGATTACACTTAGTTCATCTATTTTACTCTCATTACTTGTCTGTTCATTTATATTTGATAAATTATCTATTTTTGTTGTTGTATTTGGAATATCAATTTCTACTGTTGCTATTGATTATATGTTTCACCATTATATGCATAATTATTATGAAGAGAAAAAAGGATTCAACAAGGATGTATTTTTAGGGATGATTACCACTGTTGGGGCTTTTGCTATTTTGTCTTTTGTTTCATTTGATTTAATTAAACAACTTTGTTACTTCTCCATAGTTTCACTTCTTTTTTCATATATTCAATTTGCATTTTTATATCCAAAAATTAACTTTTATCAAAAAAGATTTAGTACCAATACTTATAATTTTTATTCAAAAGTCAAACCTATTTATATGATATTGCTTGCGATAGTCTTATTACTTATTTCAATAGATAAGTTTTATTTTGATTTAGATTTGAAAAATCTTGATATAAATAATGTCCACTTAAAAGAAAAAGAGGACTATTTTAATAAAAAATTAAATCTTCAAAAGAATATGCCTGTTTTGATAAAAGCAAAATCTATAGATAAATTGATTGAAAAGGCTAGGGTATTAAAAAATGAGTATCCAAACTCTTATATCCCAATTTCTATATTAGTAGGTGAAAAAGATTTTTTAAATAAAAAGGTTTTATTGGAGAATATAAATTTTGAGAAAATTAAGAATAAGTTGGATGAGAAGTCTAGTGAGTTGGGATTTAAGGTTAACTATTTTAAAGATGCATATGTTTATAAGGTAGATAAACCAATTTATACAAAAGATATATTAAGTGATTTAGGAATAGAGCTTATAAAATATAAAGATTTTTATTTGTCATATGCCAATTTACCTAAAGACAAAGTTGCTGAATTTAGTAAATATGATTTTGTAGAGAATTTAAGTATAAAAACAATGTTTGAACAAAACTTAGTCTCTATTTATAGTGAGTTGTTTATATATGGAGGAATAAGTGTCATTTTTATTTTATTGATGTTATTTTTCTCTACAAAAGGTAATTTTCTTATTTCACTTACTTATTTAATATTTCCAATATCATTAATGGCATTAGTATCTTTTTTTATGGCTTTTAATATATTACATTTTTTTATGATTTTTGTTATTTTATCAATAAGCATAGATTTTGGTATTTATTTGGGGTCAAGTAGTTTAGATAAGAACACTTATACAGCTGTCTTATACTCTTTGTTATCTACCTTTGCTGGATTTGGTATATTGATTTTTTCTAAAACAAATGCACTTTATTCAATAGGGCTTATTGCCTCTATAGGAATAGTTGCAATTGCAATTTTAATTATAATTTTGAAAAGGCCTTTTTATGACTCTAAAAGTATTTAATGATAATGGTTCAGTAAATGAACATGAAATAAAAAAAGAACTATTTATTGATAAAAAATATTTTAATAAAGTTTCATATATATCTTCAGCTAGCAAGGAGATGAATGCCTTAAAGATATTTAAATCCTACTATTCAAATGCAAAATCAATTCTTTTTGACAATACAAACAAAGGAATTAATAAACAACTAGAAGAGTTAAATATTAGTGATTTTGATATGCCATCTATACAGGATAATATTTTTTCTGACAAAGATTTCTCTTATTTATATTTTACTTCAGGGAGTACTGGATTTCCCATTGGAGCATTAAAAACAAAAGAGAATATATTTTCAGAAATAGAGGTGTTATCAAGATTATTAAAAGAGTATAAAATAAAAAGAGTTATTGTAACTGTTCCTTTTATTCATCTTTATGGCTCTTTATTTGGACTCTTTTTCCCGTTGATGAATGATATTGATATCATTTTAAAAGAGCATTTTTTGCCCCATGACCTACTAAATATAATAGATGATAACTCATTAGTTGTGACAACACCATTATATATAAAATCCTTAAATAGACTAAATGAATCAAAAAATCTTTCTAAATCATTATTTGTAAGTTCAACTGCACCTTTATTATTAGATGATGCAAAAGAGTTTAATAATAAATACTCTTCAAATATACTACAAATATTTGGTTCTACAGAAACAGGAGGAATTGCCTATAAGTTTAATGATGAGTCTTTGTGGACACCATTAGAGAAAGTAACAGTTGCAACAAATGATGACAATGAGTTAAACGTCAAATCTCCTTTTATCTCAAATATTGTCTATGAAAATGAGTTTAAACAAACAAATAATCAAGTGCAAACCTTTGATTATGTAGAGTTTGAAGAGAATAAGTTTAAAGTAATAGGTAGAAGTTCTCAAATACTAAAAATTGCTGGGAAACGTTATTCTACAATTCAAATAGAAAATATTTTAGAAAATGTTGATGGAATAGAAAAAGCAGTTGTATTTGTAAATTCAAATGATAAAAACAGACTAAAAGATGAAATTCTAGATATTACAATAGAGAGTAAAAAAGAGTTTTTAGTTAAAGATATAAAAAAGATACTGAAAAATGAATTATCAAATATTAAATTTTCTATCAATTTAAAAATAGTTGATAAAATAAAAACATCAGTAGTTGGTAAAAAACTTGCGATTCAATAATTTATTATCAATTAGATATAATCAAAATAAAGTAGATTAATGTCAATTATAATTAATAATTTAAATATGTCATATGATAATGTACCAGTATTAAAAGACCTCTCATTGCAAATTGACACAGGTTGTGTTTTTGGGCTATTAGGTCCAAATGGTGCAGGAAAAACTACCCTTGTCTCTATTTTAAATCATCTTATTACAAAAGACTCAGGTAGTATTGAAGTTTATGGATTAGATTTTGAAAAACAAAAAGATGAAGTCAAAAAAATATCATCATATATCCCTCAAACATATGCTTTTTATCCTAATTTAACAAGTTATGAAAACCTGGAATTTTTTGGTGCTTTATATGGCTTGAGTGGTGATAATTTAAAAAAACAAATTTCATATTGTATTGAAGCTACATCTTTAGAAAAGTTCATAAATAAAAGAGCCTCGACATATTCAGGAGGGGTAAAAAGAAGGTTAAATATTGCTATTGGATTACTTAATTCTCCAAAGATAATATATTTTGATGAGCCAACAGTTGGAATAGACCCCCAATCTAGAAAATATATTTTAGAGGTAATAAAAAACCTAAATAAAACACAAGATACGACTATTATTTATACGTCACACTATATGGATGAGGTTGAATATTTGTGTGATGAAATTGCAGTATTAGATAATAGTAAAATTATATTACAAAATAAAAAAGATATTTTGATTCAAAAAAAATCTATTATTGAAGTTGAGTTAGAAAATCAAAAAATCAAAGTAGATATTTCAAACTCATACGATGAGTTCTTAACTTTAATGGCTGAATTAAAAAGTAAAAATGAAAAGATTATAAATATTAACTTTGCAGATAAAAATTTAGAGAAGCTATTTTTATCTCTTACTAAAGAGGATTTAAGAGAGTAATGTTTAAATATATTTTAAAAAAAGAGTTATTATTAATATTTAGAGATATACATGCTTTGATGGTATTATTTATCATGCCAGCTCTTTTTATATTAATCATGTCTTTAGCTTTGAAAAATACCTATTCAGATACTTTAGAAACAAAATTAAAAGTTGCAGTAATAAGTTCTACAAATGAGGATATAAAAGGTTTTGTTGATGATTTAAATAAAAGCAACTATTTTTCTGCAAATCTTGTGAAAAATGAAGCACTTAAGATATTGATTTACAAAGATAATTATGATTTTGTAGTATCGCTTGATGAAAATTTTAAAACAAAAATAAATAAAAATGTCAAAGATTTTGAGATAAAAACTTTTAGTAAGTCAGGGATAAAAAAAGAGTATTTTTATATATTAAAAAATAGCATAACTGAGATTATTTCAAAAAGCATAATGAAAGATTTTTTTATTAAATCAAAAATAGATGCAAGAACACTTTCTGTGTTAAGTGAAAAGATAAACAACACATATATTTATAAAAATGAAAAAGTAAAATCAAAACCAAGTTCAGTGCAACAAAGTGTCCCTGCATGGCTTGTATTTTCCATGTTTTTTATTTTGATACCTATTTCAAATACTTTTATAAATGAAAAGAATTTTGGTACTATTTCTAGAATTAGAAGTATAGATGTATCATTATTTCCAATATTGCTTGGGAAAATCATTCCATATTTTATTGTTAACCAAATTCAAGTTGTAATTATGATTTTAGTAGGAATATTTATTGTTCCTTTATTAGGAGGAGACTCTTTAGTTATTAGTGGGAACTATTTACTTATATTTTGTATGAGTAGTGCTATTTCTATTGCAGCAATATGTTTTGCATTATTTATAGCAAATATTAGCAAAACAACAGAGGAAGCAACTTCTATTGGAGGAGTAACAAATATAGTTTTGGCAGCTCTTGGGGGAATAATGGTTCCAAAATTTGTTATGCCTCAATTTATGCAAGACATCTCATCTTACTCTCCTATGTCTTGGGGATTGGAAGGTTTGTTGGAGATTTTTGTTAGGGGTGGAAGTTTTAGCGATATAAAAATTTATTTATTATATTTATGTTCATTTGCTATTGTATTTTTATTGTTAGCATATATGAAATTAAAAAAAGGAAATAATTAATGGAAGATTTGAAATACGAATTAAAAAAGTTAATAATTGAAGAGTGTGAAAAAGAGTGTGAAATTGAAGATATAAAAGATGATGATATTTTATTTGACCCTGAATCTCTTTTGGAACTAGATTCAATGGATGCCCTTCAAATATCTATGGCTTTACATAAAAAGTATGGAATGAAGACAACAGATAGTAAAGAACTTAGAAAAATAATGGTTTCAATTAATACCTTGGCAAAACATATAGAAGAGAATTGATGAATAAAGTCTATATTACAGGTTCATCAATTATTTCTGCACTAGGAAATAATAAAAATGATTCTGTAAAAAAAATTCAAGAGATTAATGATAATAATTATTCTGAATATTTAGTAAATAATTTTGAAGAGTTAAAATATTATCGTATTAAGAAAAACTTTGTATCAAAAGAAGAAAAGTTTTATTCTATTTTGAAAGAAGTAGCATTAAAAGCAATTGAAGATGCAAAGTTATCAAAAGAAGAAGCAGAAGATTTGCATATTTTCTTGGGCTCAACCTCAATGTCAATATCAATTGAAGAAGAGCAACATTTAAAATATAAAAATGGTGATTCAACTGAAGAAATTAAAAATATAGGATATGGTGAAATCGGACATTTTGTTGAAAATTTGATTAATTCAAAATATAATACAACAATAATTCAAACAGCCTGTACCTCAAGTGCAAATGCCATTTGTTATGCAAATGATTTAATTAAAAGTAAAAAGATAAAAAGAGCTTTGGTCTTAGGTTTTGAATTTTTTAATGAGACTACTTATAGGGGATTTCAATCTTTGATGCTTTTAAGTCAAACAGGTGAATATAAGCCATTTGATATAAATAGTGATGGTTTGATTTTAGGAGAGGCTTGTTCCGCAGTTATTTTAGAATCTCAAAAAAAAGAAGCAAATAACTTTGAAATATTATCTACAAATAATAGCTTTGATAACTATTCTGTTACTAGTTCTAATCCAAATGGAGAAGTGACTCTTTCATGTATGGAAGAGGCTTTAAATAAAGCTAATTTAACTATTGATAAAATTACTTGCCTAAAGGCACATGCAACAGGAAGTGAGAATTCAAACTTATCTGAAGCTATTGCTATTGATAAACTATTTAAAAAGTATAATAAAAAAACTGATGTAGTGATTTTAAAACCATACATTGGTCATACATTAGGTGCTTGTGGAACAAATGAAATCGTTTTATTATGTGAAAGTATTAAGAATAATTTTTTACCAAAAACAATTAATTTTTATGACAAATACAACGATATAGATTTCTCTCCCTTACAAGAAACTAGAAAAATAGATAAGGCAACCATACTTTTTCATTATATAGGATTTGGTGGAAGCAATACCTCTATAATATTAAGTAATGAGAGTTAATATGTATATAAAAAGTGTTTATAAACTACTAAATGAGAATAGAACGGCAAAAGAGTATAGAAAAGATTTAAAAGAAATTTCAAGTTTAAATCTAAGAAGAAATTCAAAGTTCAATGTAATGGCTGTTTATGGAGCCATAAAGGCATTAAGTAATATAAAGTATAAAGATACCTTATCAACATATATTTCAAGTGAATATGGCTGTATTGAAGACCTATTAAAGGTTTTAAATCAAATAAATAGTGATGATTCTTTTGTTATGCCATTTGATTTTTTAAATGTAAATACAAATAATACAGGATTTGTAATATCTCAGGCTTTAGAAGTTTTTGGAAATAACATAAATATAACATCTGAAGATTTATCTTTTGAAAAAGCATTTGAGTTGGCATATTTTGATTTTCATTATAAAAAAGTAAGTGATATCTTAATAGGTGGAGTAGATGAATCTTTGGATAAGGTACTAAGTGCCAACTCTAATATTAATAATTTAGAAAATTTAGTTTCAAAAGATGGCTCTTCGTGGATATATATAAACGATGAGAAAATTAATTCTTTGGCTAAAGTAAAACATTTTGATTTTTTTGTAAATGTAAATGAATTAAATAGTTATTTAAAGACAATTGATTATAAAGTAGTAGGATTAAATCAATTTGCAAAAAAATATGTAAGTGAATTAGAGGTTAATAAAGAGTTAGTATATAAAAATCAAGATAACTTTTATGGAACATACAGTGTTGCTGATATTATTGATATATTAAATGAAAAAAAAGAATCAGCTATTTACATTAGTTTAGATTCTAAAAAAAGAGCTTATCTGTTTTATTTTGAAAATATTAAATAGTTTTTAATATTCTAAAAGCTTCTTCTTCTAAAGTTGAAGCTTTTATCAATATATTTGAGATTTCTTTTGCATCAAATCTTTCTATTTTTTTTGCGGACTCCACACATTTTAAAGCAAAATATCTTAGCGTATCTCCTGATTGGGTAATTAATTCACTGGCTTTTTGAATCTTTTCATTATCTAAATTATATTTTTTTGATTCTTGTAAAAATGCAGCATATAAAAATCTAAATCCACCACCACCTGTTCCAATCTCTTCTTGCATTCTAACAATATGTGTTAAATAGTTCTTTATATATCTATTATCCTTGTTCTTTTGAAGTTTTTCTATTGATTTTGCTAATCTTCTCATACCTTTTACTCCTGCAAAAGGAAAGGGTGTTAACATTGATTTTGCATTTTTTCTAATGGCTTTTTTTATTATTGGTGTAAAATTAATATTTTCAGGAATATTTGTTGGGTAGTATAAAAATCCTTTTGGGGCAAATGCTCCTTTTGCAAATCTTGCTTTTGTTAAATCCTTTTCGCTACACTCAACAACATCTTCAAAAACAGGATCAGAGATTTTGTACTTTTTCCCAGTTTTGCCATAAACTAAAAGATTGTGTGCATTGAAATGAAATCTCATATTCTCAGGCATATAAGGAAGGTAAAAAACTGAAGTTTGTAAACCTACTAGTTTTTTTTCATCTTCTACTATTTTTGTTAGTTCAAGATTTGCTTCCAAAAGATTTTTATACTGTTTTTTTAAAATAGTAACACCCAAAGTTTTTTCAATCTTTTTTACAATATTTTTAGGTAAGTCCCTATAGGCTATTAGTGGTAAATTATTTATTTTTATAAAAGGCAAATATGCAAAAGACAGAGTGCTTGTTATTCCAAAAGCCATAGGTTCACTTATTTCTAAGCCATAGTGAGTTAGTAGTGTTGATACAACTCCACTTTCACAGTGGGCAAATTGGGAATGTTTAAAGTTATCTATCATATTTTAAAATCCTTTAGTTCTTCAATTTCAATTGAAAAAGCATCTGCATATTTTTGAATAGTTTTATTATTCAGCTTTTTAAAGATTTCCATTCTTAAGTGTCTTTTTACTCTAAATGAAAACATACCAACTGCACTTGCTAGCGTTGGTAAATCCATTCTATTTTTATACATAAAATATTTAATTGGTGAAGCAATGTTATTATTTATATCTTCTAAACACTCTTTTTCTAACTCTTTATACTCTTCAACTGCTGTAATAGTTGCAAACTCTTCAACACTACTTGCATAATTTATTCTTTGAAAATCCCCATGCTCATCTGTTCCATACATTACTTTTTTTTGTCCATTTAATGTAGAGTTATTCTCTTGGGGAATTTCAATTTTTTTCATTACACAACTTTTAAAGACATGAAGGCAGTTGAAAATCTTCCACTTTCTGGGATATAGCAAAGAATTTTTTGTCCTTTTTTTAAATTGCCACTGTTAAATAACTCTTCAAGCATTATATATATAGATGCACTTCCTGTATTTCCATGAGTGACTAGATTTGTAAACCATTTGTCATATGGAATTTCAAAGTTAGCTTTTTTTAAGCCTTCATATAGTTTATCTCTAAAATATGTTGAAGAGTAGTGTGGTAAAAAGTAATTATATTCTTCTGCTTTTATATCTCTTTTTTTAATTATTTCAATTAATGGTTTAATTACTGTATATTCAACGATATTTTCATTTAGAAGTTTTACATCTTGTCTTACACTTAGTAATGATTTTTTCATCACTTCTTCTTGTTCGTATGCTCTCCAAGATTGAATTGAATTGTTCTCAAGTATTTCTAGTCCGCTATACATACAAACAGGCATTTCTCCCGCATATGATAATACATCTATAAAGTCTATTTTTAAAGAAATTTTATTTTTATTTGGACTATTTTCAACTCTCATAGCTCCTGCACCATCTGAAAGCATCCATCTTAGAAAATCTTTTTCAAATGCTATTCCAGCATTTTTTTCCAATTCAGCTAGTTTGTGATTTGATTCTTCTGTAAAGTTTCTAGCACATAAAATGGGAGATGAAGCCTCTGATCCACATGATACAGCTTTTGTGATTTCGCCTGCTTTTATTCCATAATAGATATATTTTAAAGCATTTATTCCACTTAGACATATTCCAGAAGCTGATATAGTTTCAATTCCATTGATACCTAACTCACCTTGCACCATCAAGGTATGACCAGGCATCAATTGATCAGGAGAGGTAGTTCCACAAGCAAGGCATTCTATATTTTCTAAGGTAAAATCTTCATCTATCAATTTTTCTATAGCATTTGAACAAAGTTGTGCATTTGTAAATAAAGGTTTTTGAGTCCCTTTTTCTAAAACATAAAATCTTCTTTTAATTCCATTACTTCTTAAAACTATATTTTTAGCTTTTGATTTTTTTCCGCCAATATATCCAAGATATTCTTCAATATCTTTATTATCCACAGGTTCATTTGGCATAAACTTTTGAATATTATTTATATAAACATCTGACATTTATTGATATTCCTTTATTCTTTCCTCACCACTACCTGATGGCAATTCATATAATTCTTTTTGTTTTATAACTGCATTTTTATTTATTTTTCTTAAAACCGATTGTATTATCATATTTATAGGTACTACTGTAACTATCATTAATAATAAAAATATTAAGTATAACATTACAACTGGTTTTCTTTTTATGTTTCCTGGTTTACCTATTTTTCTTATAAGTCCACCCCAAATAGTGAAACTTTTTGTTCCTATTTGTTCACTTCTGATAAGTTTAGTATTCACAACAACTGCTTTTAATCCATAAAGCAAACTTTTATTCTCTTTTTCTTTATCACTTTTTAGGGCATCAACTAAAGCTTTACCAAATCTTTGTGATTTTATTATTTCATCTTCACTTATACCAGCACTACTCAATCCAAAAATAGAATTCTTTTTACCAGTTAACATCCATCTTGGAGTTGTTATAAATGTTTCTAAAGAGTTTCCTTTATCTATCAAAACTACATTATCTATTAAGTTTGCTTCTAAGTCAGATAACATCTGTTTCATTTTTTCTTGTGCCATTATCCACATATTTCTACAGCCAATAAGTGTAATAACAGGTTTATTTTTAAATTTACTTTTTGCCCAAGAAGATTTTAAAAATGATGAGATAGGAATAGAAGGAGAAAGAAACCAAACTTGATAAGAAAGAATAATCAAGTCATAATCATTTGAGTCATCTTCAAACTCTTCTATTTCACAGGTGTCAAGATATACAGACTCTGGAAAACTATCCATAAAAGTCATAAGAGACCAAGGAAAAGGATAAGGTTTTTTTGGTTTAATATTTTTGTAAAAAAGTTCAATGTCTTCATTTTCGTAAAGGGGTTTAGTGAAGTTTTTAACTAGATTGTTTAGTTGTCCAGTTTGAGAATAAGAAACTACTAAAACTTTTTTTTGATTCAAATTAGATGCCTGAAAGATTAATTTTAATGTAGTAAAATATCATTTTTTTTATTAAAAATGAATAAGAGAAGTTATTATTTCATGATTATTAATGCAATATAGTATATAAATACTATATTACATTAATTTTTTATTTTGCATACATAGATAATTGAAGATTAATCGCATTTTCTAAGTTTTGAACCCAACCATTATAGTTTTGGTGGATTTGATTTGTTTGAGAGTTGTATTTTAAATTTAAACTACTTTTATATTTAATTGAGAAACTTTTTTCATTATATGGAATCTCTACAACTGCTTGATGTTGTCTAAGCATTATTTTACCCATTGCCAATCCAGGTTTAACTTGTGTTATAATCCAACCTTTTGAAGCACCAGCTATTTTGATTGCTTTATAAACTTTTTCCATAGATGCATTCACTTCTATTGGATCATTATTAACATTGTATACAGCAGCTGTTCTACAACCTGCTAAAATAAATAATGCTAAAAATAGTACACTAGATACTTTTAATATGTTTTTCATTTTGTCTCCTTAAAATTTTAAGATTATATCATTGTCATTATTATAATATAATTAATAAATTAATTATTAGTATAAAAATAATTTTAGTTTGCTTCTATTTTACTCAACTCTTTTAGGTTTAAATTATGGCAAAGCTTAACACCATACAAAAAGATTATCCATGAGGTATAAATCCATAGAAAAGTAAAAAGAAGTGTTGCCATTGAACCATATAGTGTAGTGTAGGTTTGATTATATAAGACGTAGTATACAAAAAGGTTTTTTGTTATTGAAATAACTACTAAAGTAATAAATGAAGATAAAAGTGCCGCTTTTACACTAATGTATGTATTCACAGTTAGCTTAAATAGTACAAAAAATATACTCCAACCAAGTATTAGTGTTAGTAAAAAATCAAAAATTGTATTATTATAAAAAGTTGTTATTATAATATATCCTGCAAATACTAATGGAAGTAGGGTAATAAAGAAAAGATAAAAGAAAAAAGAGGCATAGATTGACTTTCTTTTTGTTTTATGGATTTTATTTACAATATATTCGTAATCTTTAAAAAACATTGTAAAAACAAATAGCATATAAACAATCCCAATATTCCCAAGTTTATCAGAGTTTGAGATGAAGTTTTTTATTTGTTGTGCAAAGTTTTGTGAGTGGGATGGATTGATTAGGTTTAATATATAGTTTATAAATAGCTCAACATACTCATTAAACTGTTCTAGATTTGAAATTATTGCAATGATTAAGGCAAAAATTGGAAGAATAGAAAAAATAGTAAAAAAGCTAAGGCTTGCTGCGTAATAAGTTGTATCATCATTAAAAAACGAATCAAGGGCATCTATAACTTTTGCAAATAGTTTTTTACCATTTTTATTTTCCATTATTTCACTTTATAATCCCATTTTATGTGGATTTAGAATATTGTTTGGATCAAAGGCTTTTTTGATACTTTTAAATAGTTCAATTTCTGCTTGGTTAAAGGCAATATCCATAAAGGGTGCTTTTGACAAGCCAATCCCATGTTCTCCACTTAAAGTTCCACCCATATCAACTACAAGTTGAAAAATCTCTTCTATGGCTTTATGTCCATCATGCATCTCTTTTTCATTGTTTTTATCTTTCACCATTACATTAACATGAATATTTCCATCACCTGCATGGCCAAAACAAGGAACATTGAAGCCATATTTGTCACCTATCTTATATATCTCTTCTAGGGCCTCTGGCAATTTACTTCTAGGAACTGAAATATCTTCATTAAGTTTTTTAGTACCATAGATTGCTGTTGCAGGACTTGCATTTCTTCTTGCAAACCATAACTTAGATGCTTCTTCATCATCTTTTGCAACAATAAACTCAGTAGAACCATATTGAGCAAATGACTCTTTTAAAGTGTTTAACTGTTCATCAACTTCTGCTTGACTACTTCCATCAACATCACCTACTAAAATACCACCTGCATTTTCAGGTAGACTTACTTGTGGAAATTTTTCTCTTAATGCTTTTATTACAAGAGCATCTAAAAATTCCATTGCAACTGGATTTGCACCAGAGGCTAGTGATTTAAATACTGCATTCATAGCTTTATTTACATCTGGAAAAACACCCATGTAAGTCTGTTTGAATTTTGGTTTTGGGATTAGCTTAAGTGTGATTTCTGTGATAATTGCTAGTGTTCCTTCACTTGCTATTAAAATACCTGCGGTGTTATATCCTGCAACATCTTTGATAGTTTTTTTACCAGCTCTTATAATCTCACCATTTGGTAAAACAGCTCTAAGGGCTACTACATAATCTTTTGTTATACCATATTTTGCAGCTCTCATTCCACCTGCATTTTCACTTACATTTCCACCTAAAGTAGAGTAGTGCTCACTTGCTGGGTCTGGAGGATAAAATAATCCTACTTCTTCAGCTGCTTTTTGAAAATCCATATTAATAAGACCAGGTTGTACGATACCTAACATATTTTCCATATCTATTTCAAGTAGTTTATTCATATGTCTTTCAAGGCTAAGAATAATACCCCCTTCTGAAGGAAGTGCTCCACCTGTAAATCCACTTCCTGCACCTCTTGGAACAATTACTATCTTTTTATCATTACAGTATTTAAGTACATCTGATACATCTTGTTCATCTCTTGGAAAAACAACTGCATCTGGCTCAAATCTCTCTTTTGTAGCATCATAACAGTATGCTATTAGATGAGCTTTATCGCTTTTTACATTCTCTTCTCCAACAATAGAGATGAAATGATTAACATGCTCTTTATTTATCATTATTTAGCCCTAGTAAATTTGAATAGTAAGTGTTATAGTCTATTTGGTCACCTTTGCTTTTATTTTGTGCTAAATCACCATATAAAATCTCTTCTTCTGTTCTATTATCATCTAAAAAATCTGTAATAACTGAGAAGTCTAACCAACTCCAAATATCAGATGTAAATAGATTTGATTCTATGTTTTCAATTCTTGTATAAAATGGCATTTGTGTTTTACTTGAGATATTTGCTATTTTTTGTTTATTTAAAACTGTAAAAGTTCTACTATCCAATACGTATAAATCTGACTTAACCACTATAAATATAGTTCCCATATTTTGTGAAAGTGCAAACTCTTGAAGGATTTTTTGTGAAGGAAGAGGTCTATATTCACTTTTTAAATATGCCCCAAAAATATCTGAGTGCACGAAGTTATTGTAAGTGAATTTTCCTCTTACAGTTCTAAATGTATCTATGTTTGGAGCTATTAATAAACTTTGGTCATACATATAGTTTAATGTAAATATATCATCATTTGCAACAACTCTATTTGATGTTGGAATAGCATTTTGAGTTAGGTCTAAAAATGGAATAAATTTTACAACAGAAGAGTTTGCATTTGAACTTACTACATATGCACTTGATATAATTATGGTATTTCCATTTTCATATCTATGTTGAATAATACCACTTTGTCCAATTTTTAGGTTTCCTATGTTTATCGTGGCATTTTCACTAGTTACATTAGAAAGTCTGCTAATTTGTATTTGCATATCTACTTCTTTTGTAAGGTCATTAGTTGAAGTTAGCTCTTTGTCAATGATTATAGGATTGATATCACTTAATATATAGTTATAATCTAATCCTTTGTCTGCTGATTTGATATCTATATCTTTGATATACCAACCAGCTCTTTTCATCTCTTTTAAAGATTTCTCACCCTTACATTCACCACCATCTAATTTTGTGGTTTCGATACTTGATGGAGTTTCCCAACCTTTTTTATAACAAATTGTAGTTTTTGCATTTAATGTATTTGCAACTAAAAATGCAGCACCTAGTAGTAATAATCTTTTGTTTATCATTGTTTTTCCTTATTTAGCTTGTAACTCTTTTAATTTTTCTTTCACTACATTTACATGTAAGATCTCAGTAGTTTCACCTTTTGATTTCTTCTTTTTTCTCACACTCACTTTTTCCCAAATAGCAGCTATTTCACCTTCTGGGTTTATAATGAATGTAGTTCTTACTACTCCCATAGATTCTCTACCCATGAATTTTTTTAGTTGCCAAACCCCATAATCTTCACACATCTTTTTTTCTGTATCTGCAAGTAGTGTTATGCTTAAATTTTGTTTTTCTATAAAGTTTCTATGTTTTGCAGGTGTATCTGGACTAACACCTAAAATAGTTGCATCCAAATCATCAAATTCAGGCATTGAAGCAGTAAAGTCACAAGCTTCAGTTGTACATCCTGGTGTATTATCCCTTGGATAAAAATATAAAACTATCCAGTTACCTTTTATATCTCTAAGACAAATTTCCACATCATCTTGATTTGGAGCACAAAAATCTGGTGCAATTGTTCCTACTTCTAACATAATATAATTCCTTTTTATTAGTCCCTAATAAAAAGGGACCTTATGATTTTTTTCTTCTTTTTAGCATAGGAAATAAATTCCTATTAAAAGAAGCAAAAACTAAAGAGTCTCAGAAGAGACTTTTAATTCTTTATTGCTATAAATGTTGCAAAATTAACCCACTTAAAAAGTGTTTCACAGTGGCTAAAACCTGCATCTTTAATCATTTTTTTATTTTCATCTTCTGTATATGGTATCAAAACATTTTCCAAGGCTTCTCTTTTTTGAGAAATCTCAAACTCTGAGTAGCCTTGAGTTTTTTTAAACTCATAATATTCATCTATACACTGTTTGTTTAAAACTTTGTTTGATGATATTACCTTTTCACTAAAAATAAATACACCCTTAGTATCTAAAGAGTCATAGATTTTTTTTATGAGCTTTTCTCTTTGTAAAGGTCGTATAAATTGAAGTGTATAGTTAGATACTATTAAGTTTGCATCCAATAAATCTACATCGTGGATATCCCCACATATAAATTCAATATCAACTCCAAAAGCTTTAGCTTTATTTGAAGCTCTATTTAACATGGCTTGTGAATTATCAATTCCTATTAAGTTTAGTTTTTTATCACAATGTTTACTTAGTTCTATTAGTGTTGAAGCTGTTGAACAACCTAAATCAAAAACCTTGTAATCATCTTCTAAAAAGTTTAGTGCAAAATTTATAGTCAATCTTTGCATCTCTTTATAGTATGGAACTGAACGATTTAGCATATCATCAAATACAGATGCAACCTCTTCGTCAAATTCAAATTGTTTTTTAATTGATTTATTAAATACTTTATCTACCATGTAGATATTCTATCAAAATGATTATTAATATATATTTTATAAACTAAGATTAAAATAGTTTTTACAATCATTTATATCATTTAGGATTTGTTCTTTTAATTTTTCAAATGAATCAAACTTTTTATTATCTCTTGTTTTCTCATAAAACTTTATACTTACATCTTTTTCATGCACTTGAATATCATTGTTTATTATGTGGGTTTCAATGGCGAAGCTTCCATCTGTGGTTGTTCTATGACCTATAAAAGTAATAGAAGGGTGACTTTTGCCATCAACTATAGTTTTAGTAATATAAACACCTTCTTTTGGCAAGATGTATTTTGTTACGTTTAGATTTATCGTTGGGACAAACTCTTTTTTACCTAAACCTTGACCTCTTATTTGAAGACCAGTTATTTTGTATTTTCTTCCAAGTAGGGTATTTACAGTTTTAAAATCACCTGTTTTAATATACTCTCTAATTACTCTTGAATGAACAGGGATATCATTTACACTTATTTCATTTATTACTACTACATCACCATCAAATATTGATTTTAATTTATCAACGCAATAAGTTCTATTTTTACCAAAACAAAAATCAAAACCAACTACTATTTTTTTTAGACTTGGAAACTCAATTTTGAGTTGGTCTATGAACTCTTTTCCTTCCAAGTGTTTTATAGAGTTTAATTCATAATAAAAAATAGGAAACTTACTATACTCTTCTCTTGTATTTCCAGGTGTCATATTTGCATAACCTGATTCGATCACTACTACTGCACCATTTTTACTTAAGTTTGTAAATAATGACTGGTGAGCGATATGCATACCATCAAAACCACCAATTGCTATAGACGTTATGTCTTTTTTGCTTTTTTTCATTTCTTCCCTATATCTTTTTGAAAGTAAAAAAGTTCTTCGATATTTCCATCTTTACCCTCTAGTTTACTTTTAGAGTGTTCTATTAATTTCCAGTTTAAAAGTATCGTTACCCCTAAAAAATTTCTTCTAGATAACTCTATGGCATTTTTATCTTTTACCATACCTTTTTTGTCTCTTTTGACATTTGTTCCAACTTCAAATTGGGGTTTAAAAAGCACTATTATATTTTTTGCTGCTAATCTATTTATGTCATCTATAATATTGTGTAAACTTATAAATGAAACATCACAAGTAACTATATCAAAAATTTTATCTGAGGAAAAATCTCTAATATCACAATTTTCAAAAAACTCTATTTTTTCATGGTGCTTTATCTTTTCGTGGAGTTGATTACTTCCCACATCAACACAAGTTACACTTTCAACTTCATTTTCAAGGAGAACTTGCGTAAAGCCTCCTGTACTAGAACCTATATCTAAGGCAGTTAAACCTTCTAGGTTTAAATCTATCTCATCTAAAAAATATTTTAATTTATAAGCAGCTCTTGAAACATAAAAAGTATCTTCTAAAATCTCTACTTTTTGAGTCTCTTCTACATTAAAAGATGGTTTTGTTATAATAACACCATCTATTTTTATTTTATTTGCTTTTATAAGCTCATGGGCTTTGTTTCTACTTTGAATATTAAAAGCTTTTGTTAAAAATAAATCTAATCTCATAGGTGGAATTATAGTTGAAATTTGTTCAAAAAGAGTTTAGTTCAACCTTCGAAGAAAAAAAATCAAAATTTCTTGCTTTTTTAGCTCCATATTCAGAGTTTAACGATGTTATGCAAAGACTTAAAAGTGAACATCCAAAGGCTAGACACTTTGTTTATGCTTATAGATATTTAAATGAGTTTGACCAAGTTATTGAAAATAGTAGTGATGATGGAGAACCCAAAGGTACAAGTGGAAAACCCTGCTTAAACGTAATAGCAGGAAATGAGCTAATAAACAGTTTTGTAATAGTAGTACGATACTTTGGTGGAGTAAAACTAGGAACTGGTGGATTAGTACGCGCATACAGTGATGCTGTTAATTCTGTGATAAATATTTCCCAACTAGAAACTTATCAAAAACTACAGATACAAAATCTGCGATGTGAATATTCAGAGTTATCAAAACTTGAATACATAATAAAAAATTCAAACATAAATATAATCAATAAAGAGTTTGATTCAAGTGTAAACTTAACCTTGGAATCTACAAAAGAGGATTTTGAGCTTTTTAATACAGAGTTGCCCCTTGGAGTAAAATTACAATAAATATATAACTAATATGTAATTATTAAGAAATTAATAAGTATAATAATATTTTAAATTATTTATAAGGAAGTAATTTGAAGATTTTATTATATATATTGGTTTTTTTTGCAAGTTTATATGCTAATAGTAATGAATTTATTAATATAAATTTTAGAAATATGAGTCTTGAAGAGTTGATAAAAATCACTTCAAAACAGTTAAACAAAAATATCTTCTATCTTGGAAAGATTGAAGGTAGTGTTGATTTAATTACAAATAAACCTATACGAAAAAAAAGACTTCTAGAAATCTTAGAGTATGCCTTGGTAAAAAAAGGTTATGTTCTAAAAAAAGATGATGATATCTTAAAAATAGAAAACCTAAATAGCAATTTAAGCTCCCATAAAAGAACTATTGAAGTAATAAAAATAAAAAACCTAGAAGCAGAAAATATTTTAGAAGTTTTAAATACAATTTTTTCAAACAAACAATCAAAAACAGCTCCTCTTATAACTATAGAAAAAGATACAAACTCCATAATAATTACAGGAATGCAAAATGATATTTATAAAGCAAAAAAGTTTATTAGTGATATAGATAAACAAAGTGCACAAATATATATAAAAGCAAAGATTATTGAGATAAGCCAAACAAAAACAAAAGAGATTGGCTTGGAGTATGGATTGGCAGGATTTAACAAATATAGTTCAAGTACCTTAAGTACTTTTTCTAGCTCTTTTAACAGTTTAAATAATAGTTCAGTGGATTTTAGTGAGTTTAGTAGTTTTGGATTTGACATAAGTTCTTTGTCAAAGGGCTTAACATTAGGTGCAACTATAAATTTTCTAAAACAAAATCAAGGAGTAGATGTCATATCAGAACCATCTATTTTATGTATAAACAATAAAGAGTCATCAATTTATGTAGGCGAAACAAAGTCCTTTAAAACTGGGCAGACAACAAATACTTCAGGAACAACACAATCTTTTAAAAGAGAAGAGATAGGGCTAAGACTAAAAGTAAAACCAAGAATTACGGAAAATAAAATCATTTTAGAGATTAATACTATTTTAGAAGATGCAAAAGAGTCAACAACAAGTGAAAACTTAGATACTTCAAAAAAAGAAGTAAAAACTTCTGCTATATTGAATAATGGCGAAAGTGTAATAATAGGTGGATTAATTAAAAGTAGAAAATTTCAAATGGATTCGGGACTTCCTGTTTTAAAAGATATACCTATTTTAGGAAATCTATTCAAAAATCAAAAAGATGTAAATGATAAGATAAATTTAGTGGTGGTTATCACTCCCTTTATTATTCCTAAAAATACAACACTAAGTGTTATAAAAAGTAAAGTTGACTATTTAGCTAGACTTGAGGAGATTTATGTAAATAATTTACTTAAAAGTATTGAAGAAAAAAGTGAAAAAAAGCAGACACCTAATAATTTAAAAAATAATCACAAGCAAGTCCTAAAAAAGTATTTTAATATAGAAAATTAGCAAGTGTACAAAACTTTGTGTCAAACCGATAAATATCAAATTCTAATAGATTTAAAAACTCACTTTTTTTGTTCTATAATTCCTTAAGGTTTGTGGAACATTGCAGTTTTTACTTTTTGAACATATTGAGGAACACGGTAAACTAATATGAGTGCTTCGTATTCAAAAACTTAGAGGTTTTAGTATACACTTTCAACACGGTTTCTTCCATTATTTTTCGCTTTGTACAGTGCTTTATCAGCTTTAGAAATTATTGTTTCAATTGTATCCCCTTCTTGATACATTGCCAATCCGAAGCATGAAGTTTTATGTCCAACTTTATCAAAAGGAAATCCCTCTATAAGCTTTCTCAGCTTCTCTGCATATTGAATTAGTCCTTTTAAATCTGACTCAGGACAAATAATTAAGAACTCTTCACCTCCCCAACGTCCAACCGTATCAGACTTTCTAGCATTGTTTTGAAGTATGTTAGAAATATTAGATAAAACATAATCTCCTACTTGGTGTCCGTGTGTATCATTAACTTGTTTAAAGTGGTCAATGTCAAGTATTATTACACCTAATGAAGCTTTATACCTTTGCACTCTATCAAACTCGTATAGTAACACTTCATCTAGTTTATGTCTATTGTAGAGTCCAGTAAGCTGGTCTGTTACATAAAGTTGATTTAATTCTACATTTTTCTCTGCAAGCTCACTTGTCACAGCTTCTACAAAATGCACCAAACGAGATATTATTCGTCCATGTTTATTTAGATA
Organism: uncultured Arcobacter sp.; assembly: GCF_937982575.1. Lineage (NCBI taxonomy): Bacteria > Pseudomonadati > Campylobacterota > Epsilonproteobacteria > Campylobacterales > Arcobacteraceae > Arcobacter > uncultured Arcobacter sp. Next base: position 29,445 of record NZ_CALJLR010000009.1, read on the forward strand.
AGGATCACTTGTGTCTTCAGGTACTTCTTTCTCAATTTTAGAAAGAGTGTTGTTAGAGGCTTTAACTTCTCCCTCTCTAAAACTAACTATAAGCATTGTTGAATTTAGTAGCTGTAGATTAGATGGTGTTCCAAAAAACTCCCCATATGTATAGAATCCAAATGTAGGTGCTACCTCTTGAAATGGTGCAGTTTCAAGTTCCACAAGTTCTTGCATTAAAAAGCGTCTACATCCACATGTATAGAGAAAGATTGCTTCTGGTTGGAATGTTTGTACCAACTGATGTATTTGAGCAGAATCATTAATGATTAAATCTGGATCTCCATAACCAATTCTGATTTTTTCACCCTCATTAATATCTGCAACAAACTGTATCCCTCCCTCTTCATCAACAAAAACTGGAACTCTAGCTAGCTCCTTACCATCACGCTGTAAAAGTATAGGAAACTCTAAAACATTGAGGAAAAAGTTCTCATCATTGGGAAGACCTAGATATTTATCATATACTTCAAATGCAGGACGATTGTCGATAGTTTTAACTAACATACCATCTGCTTTTGTAATAGTCATCTCCTGACTTAATGGTTTCCATCCTAGATATGTTCTGTAATCTATTTGAAGTTCTTTACCTAAGAATACAACTGCAACAGCTCCTTTTGATTTAATCCACTGCTTAGAGAATACTAATGAATTATTCATAGAAGCATAATCCCCAGCACCTCCTCCAAATATTGGATATGATGACTCAGAAGTTTTTATTCCTTCAAGAAAACTAGCTACATCTATACTTAGTGGCGTACTTAAAAGTAAAACACCTGCTATATGTTCATCAATAGTAGATATCTCACTAGCAATAACTTTACCCGTATCAAACTCTTTAGTATTATCAAACTCTTTAGAAATAACATGCAAAGTAGTAGTATCAAAAAAGCTGAACCCTATTACAGTACTACTCGTATACGTCTTTCCAAAAATCACTTCACCTACTGTTGTAGCTCCGACAATAACAGCTTGTGGTAGTTGTTTAGAAATGCTTGTAGTTACTTTTTCTATCCACTTTCCATCTGTATCAGCTGAAAAAACTTGTACTAATATTGAGGAGAAGTTAGCTTGAGCTTTTATTTCTGAAGAGTAAAGAATCTCTTCTAGCTCATTTATGTTTTTAACTGAATAAGATAGGTGCTTCATAGTATAATCTCTTTCATTTAGATAATGCTTCAAATTTTAGCATTTATATTATAAGATTTTATAGCATTAATATAAGTAAACCTACATAATTTTTAAATAAGTGTTACACTACTTGTTCTTTTAGGAGAATAGACATTACTTTACAATCCTTAAAATATATGAGATAAACAGTAAGTTCAACACAAAGGATTTATTATGAATGTAGGTTATGCAAGAGTTTCAACTTCTAGTCAAAATCTTGAGAATCAAATTGACCAACTCAAAAGTGCTGGCTGTAAAAAGATTTTTTCAGAAAAAAAGTCAGGAAAGAATGAATCGAATCGTGAACAGTTTAAGATTATGATGGATTTTATAAGAGATGGTGATGTCCTTTACATTACAAAACTTGATAGATTATCAAGGTCTGTAATAGATCTTCATAATATTGCAAAGTCTTACATCAAAACATTGATACAACATCTCCAGCAAGTAGACTGTTATTTACAATGTTAGGTGCTATTGCAGAATTTGAACGTGATTTAATAAATGAACGTGTCAAAGAAGGAATTGAAGCTGCAAAGAAAAAAGGTGTTCAGTTTGGTAGAAAAGCTATTCTTGATACTAAAGAGAAGAATGTTATATATAAGCAGCACAAAAAAGGAAAGTCTGTTGCGTGGTTATCTAAGCTTTTTCATGTAGCTCGAAATACGATTTATAGAGCAATTAAAGATGTATCCAAAAAGAAGTAGTCAACCTGACTACTTCATATGTTCAAAAATTCAAGTCTTTTTGGGAAAAGCTTTATATTACAAAAACTGCACCAAAAGTAAGAACTTGTTGAACGTTAGATTAAGATTGTTCAGTGACTTATGTCTCATAAAGTGTTAATATGTTATATTATTAGTATAACAATATATAAAAAACAAAGTAACAAATGAATGCATAAAATAATTATTTACCTTTTATTAATAACATCTTTTTTATATTCTAATAGTTTAAATAATCCAAAGCGTATTCTTATCTTACATTCGTACCACAAATCGATGAATTGGGTAAATAATATTGAACAAGCAATTTATGATACGTTAAAGCCCATTGAAAACAACTATCTAATACATACAGAATATATGGATACAAAAAGAATATTCTCACAAAGCTATTTAAATACTCTCAAAAAAACATATTATCTTAAATACAAAGATATAAAATTTGATTTAATTTTATCTAGTGATAATAATGCTTTTGATTTTCTTCGTAAGAATAGAGATGATATTTTTGGAGATGTTCCTGTGTCTTTTAGTGGAGTTAATAATTTTAAAGACTTTTCATTAAATGGACTAACAAACTTTACTGGAGCTGTAGAGATTATTGATGCAAAATTAACAATTAAAGCTGCCCTTAAAATCTTCCCTAAAACAGAAACGATTTATATTATTAATGACTATCTTACTACAGGAAAAGCCTGGACACAAACTATGAAAAGGCAATTAAAAGATTTTAAAGTAAATCTTCAATTTGCACCAAATAGTAGTCTAAGTGAGTTACAAGAAGATTTAAAGAAATTATCTAAAAATACACTTGTACTTTTAGGAGTATACTTTAAAGATAAAGATGGGACATACGTAACATATGAAAAGATAGGTAACCTTATTACTAAAAGTTCAAATGCTCCTACATTTTGTCTTTTAAAATTCAATCTAAAGGGAGATGTTCTTGGCGGAGATCTAATTAGTGGATATCAGCAAGGTAAGCTTCAATCTGAAATTGGAAAAATGATTCTGGATGGAGTATCTGCATCAGATATTCCTATAAAAAAGAAAGGAATCACTAGTTTTATATTTGATTACAAGAGTTTAAAGAAAAAAGACATTAGTCTAGATTTACTTCCTGAAAATTCATTGATTATTAATCGTCCTGTTACATTTTATGAAAAACATAAAATGATAATACAAGTTACTAGTATTGTTATTTTGGTACTTTTAATGATTATCCTATTTTTACTTTATACAATAAAACAGAAGAAAAAAGTAGAAAAAGAACTTTTAAAATCAAAAAATGAATTAAATAATGTAAATAACCAACTTGAAGAAAAAGTAAAAGAAAGAACTATATTACTTGAAAATGCATATGAAGATATTACACAATATAAGTACCTATTTGAACAAAATAGAGCTGTGATGTTATTAATAGATCCTAAGAACGGTAAAATTGTTGATGTCAATAAGGCAGCTATTGATTTTTATGGATTTTCACGTAAAGAGTTATTATCTATGAAGATTAATGATATTAATATCTTATCTAATAATGAAATTCAAAATGAGATAGAAATGGCAAATCAAGAAAAAAGAAATCATTTTTATTTTGAACATAGATTAAAAAATAATACAATAAAATCTGTTGAAGTTCTTAGTGGCCCTATTACTCTTGGAAAAAAACAACTACTTTACTCAATAATTCATGATATAACAGAGCATAAAGAACACGAAAATATTATTAATGAGCAAGCAAAACTAGCTTCAATGGGTCAGATGATTGGGAATATTGCACATCAGTGGAGGCAACCACTTTCAGTTATTTCATCTGCAAGTACAGGTATGAAACTACAATTTGAATGTGGACTATTTGAACAAAAAGATTTAGTATCTTTCTGTGATTGTATAAATGATAATGCTCAATATCTTTCAAAAACTATTAATGATTTTACAAACTTTATTAAAAATCAGGATGCTCCTTTAGCTTTTAACTTAAAAGACTGTATTGTAAATTTTTTACATTTACTAGAAGGCTCTCTTAAAAAGTATGATATTAAGATTATTTTAAATAATGAAGTAGATATTACAGTTAATGGCTACCAAAATCAATTAGTTCAGTGTCTAATTAATATTGTTAATAATGCTAAGGATGCATTACGAGATAATAATATAGAGAAAAAATATATTTTTATTTCAACTAATATTATAGATAATAACGTAGAAATTATAATAAGAGATAATGCAAATGGTATCCCAAAACAGATAATAACTAAAGTATTTGAACCATACTTTACAACTAAACATCAATCTCAGGGTACAGGTTTGGGACTTCATATTACACATGATCTTATTACATCTATGCATGGAACTGTTATAGTACGTAATGTTAAATATAAATATAATGATGAAGAATATAACGGGGCTGAATTTAAGACAACTCTTCCTATCTCCATAAATGAAATGTGATACCTGATAGTCTAAAAGATTCAGATAAAGTGGTTTTGGAACTTTCTCTAAGTTTCAAATTAAATTGTTGAACTATAATATAATGTTAATGGCTATTGGTTCCTGACACAAAACTCTAAACGACCTCAAAATTAGAATTTATTTTTTCCTTTTTGTTCTTACTTTTGATACTCTTTTTTCATTGATTTTGTAATTAAACTCTAAATACTTTTTTATCATAAACTCTGATAAATCATACATTTCATCTAGATTTGTTTTTACTTTCCAAGAGTTGATATCTTCACTTTTAGAGATATGTTTTTTTATCTCTATATTGTTTTTATTGTATATATTTAAAAGCTTTTCTGTGGGGAAGTCCTCTATTAAAGGATGATTGATAAAGGATTTTTGGTACTCTTTTTTAAAATAATGAATTAATGAAAATGCTAATAATTCTGGAATCCAAAAAGAACCTTTTGTAATTTTATTTGAAAAGAGTGACGTCAGGTATTGGTAATATACTCGCATTGGCTCTAAGTTTTTTGCAATCTTTAAAAATAGGGGTGATTGATTTTTATTTTTGAATATATATAAAAATGTTTCATTTACTACTATATTATTTTCTAAATAGTTTTTAAGATTATGTACACTTCTATTTATAAACTCTATTTCATAAGAGTTTATTGGTAAGATATTTTTTTTAGATTCATCTTTTATATCAATTTTTTCATAATCACATAATAAAGAGTGAATTATTAATAAAAGTGTATCAACTTTTAGCTTCTTTAAATTAAAAGAGTTACAGTGCTGTAAAACTAATTTTAGCTGTTCATTCTTGTCCATAAATACCCTAATTTTTATATGACTCAATTTTAGGAGAAAAATAAGAATAATTCTTCTTTTTATGTGCTAAGTATATTATCAAATAGTGCTAATTTTATAGTTTATTTTTGCTATAATACTTTATGAAAAAAGAGACACTACAAAAAAGAACAAAAATTGCAAATGATATTATGTATTATATTTATACTCATATTGATACTCATATTGATATAGAAGAGTTGAGTATAGATTTAAAAGTAAGCAAGTTTCATATGCATAGAATCTTCAAAGATGCCTTTGGAAAAAATATTTATGAAAGCATCAAATCTATTCGTCTTCAAAAAGCATCAAATCTGCTTTTAACAAATAAATATTCGACAATTTCAAATATTGTAAATCAATGTGGTTACTCTTCCCAATCCTCTTTTATAAAGAGTTTTAAACAGAGATTTGAAATGACGCCAAAAGAGTGGAGAAATACAGGTTATAAAGCCTACTCTTCAAAAATATTACAACAATCACAAAAGGCCATGCAGTCAACTGCTGACTTTTCCAATATGAAACCAACAATAGTAAAAATGCCAACTTTTGAAAGTTTTTATATTAGAAATAATGGTTACAATGCAAATATAAAAGAGGCTTGGCAGAAACTCCAAACTTGGATTTTATCAAATGATATAAAAGAGTATCAAGAAATTGCACTTTTTCATGATAACCCTACAATCACACCACTTAATGAGTGTCAATATATTGCTTGTATTGTAACTGATGATAAAGATATTAAAAGTGATAGGTTGCCAAACTTTAAGATATCAAAGGGTGTTTATGCAAAGTTTGATTTAGTAGGTAGGCAAGGAGATATTTTGAAGTTTATTCACTGGGTTTATCATGAGTGGTTACCAAAAAGTGAATATGAAACAACAACAAAACCCTCATATGTAATATACAGAAAAAACAACTTTTTAGATGAAGACAATGAGTTTGATTTGAGCTTTTATGTATCTATTAATTACTAATTATTTTAGATATTTTTTCTTTAGAGTATAAAATATATTTAGATCTTTGATTAATCTTTCAGGGTTTTGACTATGTATTACTTTATTGCAGTCAATACAAAGAACAGTTAAGTTTTCAAAATGATATGTTCCACCATCTTCTATATCTTTTATGAGAAGTAACATAGAGGTATCTAGTTTTATTGGTTTTCCACATCTATTACATTTGTAGCTATCTCTTCTTAGAACAATCTCTTTTCTTCGTAGAAGATTATTTGCAGTACTATTTTTTGGATTAGATTCTTTTTCATAACTTCCCCATAAAATATCTTTTGATACAGCTTTTTGAGTTCTTTTTATATATTCGAAGTTTATAAATTGTTCAGCAACATTTTCTAAAACCAATAGAGTTGAAAGATTGGCTGGGTTTGATTTATTAATTTTATCTATTTTTGAAAAATCAAAGTTTATTTTAGGATGGTTGTTTTTTAAGTATATTTGTAAATCTTTTAGGAAATAGGCACCATTATTTTTATTATAATAGAATTTAAATACTCTTTTTCTATAGATATAAAAAGGTAATAAAAAGGAAACTATGATTAATGAAAGAATCGTATAATCCAAGCCAAGAATCATATTAGCTCCTTTATATTATTTCGGGGTCGACGATATGTTTTTTTAAAGTATTTCTTGCTATTTCATGTTCACCAATGGCTAGGTTTTCTAACTCATTGATATGAAGTACTGGGATATTTATCTCTCTTCCAATTACTCTTTCCATGTTTTTTCTATTTGAGTCAAGTAAATAAAAATCTTGGTCATTATCAACAACTATAAAATCAGCTCCACTATCATAAGCATCAAGCATTAAGTTTGAAGTTATTTTATATGTTAATTCTGGATTTATGTGAAAAGTATCTTTTGCTAAATCTTGATCTAATGTTTGAAGATTTAATACTTTTGCTTTTAAGCTAGAGATTAAATTTGATTTTTCTTGTGAATCATCTGATTTTAAATAGGCAAAGTTAAAATCTTCAAATGAATGTTTGATTTCAGATGAGTTTTTAAAACTACCAAAATCAATTGACTTAGATGTATTAAACTTTTGCTTGTCTATTGGTTTTGAGATATTTAATTTGTTTTTTAAACTAACAATTTTATCCTCAAGAGTTTGATCAAAATTTAAAATTCTATTACTCAAGCTTGTATGGTACTCTATTCCATATTCACACTCTTTGATTCTATTTAAAATAGCTTTTTCTTTATTAGGAAATTTTTCTATTAACTGTGATGCCAATAATAGTATTGCATCTCCAATATAATCATATTCTACATTTAGAGTGTTTGAAGCATAAAAATAAGGTTTGTATGAGAGATAAAGTTCTTTAAACTCTTTATCTATTTGAGTACTTAAAATATCTGAACTAATAAACTCAGCTAAAATTGAAAGTTTAGAATTGAAGTCATCTTCATTCATAATAAAATCTTTGTTTACTCTTCTTATGCTTAATGGCTCAATTTTTATATCTGTACCAAAAGTTGTTTTGATTTGTTTGCAAGTAGTCATTACATTCATGTAAACTCCGTTTACAACAACGTAAGTTTTTTGATCATTTTCAAAAGAAAATTCATTTTCACTATTAAGTCTGTTTAAAATAGTTAAAATAGTATTGTTCTCTTCCACATTTACAAAGTGTTTAGTGTAATATGGTAAATAATCAGATTTACAATCAAATCTAAATAAAGAGATATCAAGTTTCATATTTGTACCTTAAATTTGTTTTAATTTATTTTAGTTAAATATTTCTTAATGATGTATAATTTTTAGACAATTACTACTCATTGAAGCTTTTTATATTAACACCTATATTTGACAACTTTCCTTCTAAATCTTCATATCCCCTATCTAAATGATAAATTCTATGAATATTAGTCTCTCCTACAGCAACCAAAGCTGCAAGAACCAACGCAGAACTAGCTCGTAAATCTGTAGCCATAACATCTGTACCATTCAATTTGTTAGGCGTTCCAGTTATTGAAGCAATATTTCCATTTAAATGAATATCCGCACCCATTCTAAGAAGCTCACTTACGTGCATATATCTGTTTTCAAACAGTCTCTCATCAATAGTACTTGTCCCATTTGCTTGGGTTGCTAGTGCCATAAACTGAGCTTGCATATCAGTTGGAAAACCTGGATACTCTGTTGTGATTATATTTACAGGTTTTATGTTACTACTTGGAAATATAGTAAGTTCACTTTTTTTTGTTTCAACTTTAAAGTTCATCTCTTCAAGTTTTGAAATTACAGCTTCTAAATGTAATGGCTCAACATGAGTAATTGTTAATTTAGAGTTTGTAATAGCTGCTGCACACATATATGTACCAGCTTCAATTCTATCTGGGATTATGTCAAAATCTTTAAATTCCAAAAGTTTTCCATCTGTACCCTCAATAGTTATATCAGAACTACCAATTCCTTCTATTTTTAAACCAGCATTTTTTAGAACTTCACACAGTTGTACTATCTCTGGCTCTTTTGCACTATTTATAATTTGTGTTTTTCCTTGTGCTAGTGCTGCTGCCATTATTGCATTTTCTGTTCCACCCACAGTAACTTTATCAAAAACTATTTTTGCACCCTTTAAGCCATTTGGAGCAGTTGCTTTTATATATCCAGCTTTTATTTCAATAACTGCACCCATAGCTTCCATAGCTTTTAAGTGTAAGTCAACAGGTCTTTGTCCAATAGCACAACCACCAGGAAGAGAAACTTCACAATGTCCAAATCTAGATAATAGTGGTCCTAATACCAAAATTGAAGCTCTCATTGTCTTTACAATATCGTAAGTTGCTTTTGTCTCTTTTAGGTTTTGTGTAGAGATTTTGATTTGGTTTTTTTCTTTTGAATAGTTAGCTCCTAGCATTTCTAGAAGTTTTAACATGGTATTAATATCTACAACATCAGGAAGGTTTCCAATATTTATTTCATTGCTTGCAAGTATTGTTGAAGCAAGTAGTGGTAAAGTAGCATTTTTAGCACCTGAAATTCTTATTTCTCCTTGTAGATTTTTAGAAGTTTGTAATTTTAAATATTTCATTTTGTTCCTATTGGCTTATTTCATGGTTTAAGTTATTAAAACTATTTGTTACTTATTGAAAATAACCGGATTTTAACAAAAGATTGATTAAAATTCGGTTTTTACACCTTAGGAGCAAAATGGACACAGAAACTTCACAGGGCATAAAGTTTATGCTTCTTGCATCACTTTTATTTGCTTTTATGGGAGCTTTTGCAAAAGAGTTAAGCTCTTCTATGAGTTCTGTGGAAGTGGTTTTTTTTAGAAACATATTTGGTGTAGTACTAATAACTTTCTCTTTATACAAAAAACCTATAATGCAAAAAGGTGGTAAGCCATGGCTACTATTTTTTAGAGGTTTTGTAGGATTTGCTGCACTATTAATGTTTTTTTACAATATTTCAAATATCTCTTTAGCACAAGCAATGACATTCTCAAAAACTTCTACAATCTTTACTGCACTATTTGCATATATTTTTATAAAAGAAAAACTAGGCTTAAAGGGATGGATTGGGATTTTTATAGGTTTTATAGGAATAGTTTTTATTACAAAGTTTGATGGTGGAACACTAGAAAAAACAGATTGGCTTGGTATTTTGACAGGAGTTGGAGCAGGACTTGCTTATACATCAGTTCGAGAGTTAAGAACATACTATGATACTAGGGTAATTGTATTATCTTTTATGACCATTGGCTCAATTGGTCCTGCTATTTTGATGTTTATAGGAAGTTTTTATACAAACGATACTTTTGATTTTTTATTTGGAGAGTTTACTGTTCCTAGTTTAAGTAATTGGCTCTTTATAATACTTATGGGAACTACTGCAACTTTTGCACAGATTTTTATGACAAAAGCCTATGCAAGTGCAAAAGCTGGGATTGTTGGAACTATTTCTTATAGTACTTTAATTTTTGCAATTGCACTTGGAATGATACTAGGGGATAAATTCCCAGATATTTGGATAATATTAGGTATAATTTTAATTGTTATTAGTGGAGTTTTAGCTTCAAGTAAAAATAAGGAATAGATGTGGATTGGGATTTAGAGCTTACGATAATAGAGTGGAGTATATTTTGGATAGTAATAATTGCTTGGTATGTACATGATAGATATGTACAAAGAGATCATCAGTTATTAGTTAATTATCCAATAATTGGACGTTTAAGATATGTATTTGAAGAGGCAAGAGAACCATTTAGACAATATTTTGGTGATGAAAAGTTTTATGAATCAAAAGATAAGTTAGATTGGCTTAATAAAGCTTGTAGAGACTTGCCAAATTATGCTTCATTTTCTCCAAGTCAACCACTACCAAATCCAAAATTTATGATAAGACATGCGAATATTGTTTTAAATGATGATGAAGTAGATGGAAAATTCGAAGTTACTTTTGGAGCAAAAAGAAAAAAACCATATACAGCAAAGACAATAATTGGTAGGTCTGCTATGAGTGATGGTTCTATCTCTCCTGAGGGAACAAGAGCCTTTGTAAAAGGTGCATATGATGGTGGTTTTCCAATAAACTCAGGTGAGGGTGGAATAACATCAAACTTTTTTGTTACCCATCAAGACTATAAAGCTGACTATATGAAAGTAATACATGGTACAAATTTTGAAAAAAAGATAAAAGATATTGTACAGTTCTTTTTTAATGGAGCCATGGCTGCTGATGTTTATAGAAAGTTGGTTTTTGGGAAAGATTTGGAAGCCGAAACTTATGTATTTGATTTAAAGTCAAAACTTTTTCATAGGGTAAATTGGGATGCACCAATTGAGAGTTTTCCAGAAGATGTTCCTGAAGATATGCCTGATATTACATTTCAAATAAGTTCAGGTCTATATGGAGCTAGAGATAAAGATGGTAAGTTTGATCCTGTAAGATACTCAAAAGTTATGAAGTTTTGTCGTATGACAGAGATAAAGATGGCGCAAGGAGCTAAACAAACTGGTGGAAAGTTAGCTGGTCATAAAGTAACTCCTGCAATTGCTTATTATAGAAATGTTCAAGCATACAATGATGTTTTTTCACCTAATAGATTTCCATATGCAAACACAATTGAAGAACTTTTTGATTTTATAGGAGAACTTCATAAATTATCTGATAAACCAGTTGGTATTAAAATTGTAATTTCAGATTTAGAAAATATAGAGCCATATGCAAAAGAGATTAAAAAAAGAGTAGATGCAGGAAATGATGCCGTTCCTGATTTCATATCAATTGATGGAGGTAGTGGTGGAAGTGCAACTGCTCCAATTGAGATGATGGAAAGGGTTGGTCTTGATATAAGAGATTCAATCTATTTAGTTGATAAGGTTTTAAAAGAGTTTGGAGTTAGAGATGAGGTTAAACTTATTGCTAGTGGAAAAGTATTAACACCTGACGATATTATTATTCTTATGTCAATAGGGGCTGATTTTATTCAAATAGCACGTGGATTTATGATGAGTGCAGGATGTATAAGAGCTAGATATTGTTCTGGTACTACAGGGCATGATTGTCCAGTTGGACTTGCTACTCAAAATAAATCAAAAAGAAAAAAATATTTTGTGCATAAACAAGCTAAGAAAGTAAGTAACTACCATAAAAACTTATTAAAAAGTGTAAAGGGTATGTTAGCAATTATGGGACTTAAGAGTATTGAACAACTAAATATACATAGACTTATATTTGTTGATAAAGATGCAAAAGTTTATGATAATATTGATGACGTATTTAAAAGAAAACTAAAAATTGGAAGAGATATGGAGGATGAGTATCATGAATCTAGATAAAGTTATTTCCGGATTTTTTATAATTTTAGCGATGACAGTAAACTTTGGTTTTGTTTATGGTGATTTGGATACATTAGCCCATCATAGTAAATATGAACTTTTTGCTGCTATTGTAATAAATGTAATTGCAACAGTACTTAAACTTGGAGATAGAACACAGGTTGGTTCTGTTCTTTTAGCAACTTCTCTTGTAGCTGATATTCAGTTAATAGCAGCCGCAACAGTTTGGACAATAGCAACTTATGCAAGTGTTGTTGATTCTGAAATTATAACAACTGTAATTTCACTTTCAGCTGGGGCATTGTTAGCAAATGTTGTTTCTGTTTTGTTATATGTTGGAGATACATTAAAATCAAGACGTTAGTAAAAGCGTTTTTAAAAATAGGTTAGGTTGAGTTTTGTCAAATAGTACATTGTGGATAGTTCTTCTTAGAATGAGAATGCCTTTTATAGTAATAATAGTTACATATACTATTGCTATATTAGGTCTTTTATTAATAGATGGGATGGATGATAAAGGTAATATTTATCATATGACTATTTTTGATGCTTTTTATTTTATTACTTATACCGCAACTACAATTGGCTTTGGCGAAAGTCCCTATGCTTTTACTTATCCTCAAAAACTTTGGGTTAGTTTTTCTATTTATCTTACTGTTCTTGGGTGGTTTTATGGTATTGGAACCCTTGTATCTTTAGTACAAGATAAGCTTCTTTTGGAGGAGTTAAGAAGAGCTAAATTTAAAAGAAATGTTAAAACTTTAAGACAAGGTTTTATTATTGTTTTGGGTTATAACTCTATTACTTCTGCAATAATAAAAAAAGCCTTAGAATTTGATATAAGAACAGTAGTTATTGAATCAGATGAAAGTAGGGTAAATGAACTACTTTTAGAAAATTATACCCCCTATGTTCCAATTTTACTCTCTGAAGCAAACTCACCAAAAGTTTTAGAAAATGCAGGAATAACAAAAAGTCATTGTAGAGGTTTAGTATCTCTTTTTAGTGATGATAAGTTAAATCTAAAAATAGCTGTTATGGCAAAACTATTAAACAAAAATCTAAAGCTTGTAGTAAAAGCAACAACAGTAAATCAAGCTGAAAACTTAACCGATCTTGGAGTTGATATTATTGCAAATCCATTTTCAATTATCTCAAAAGAGATAGATGTTGCATTTAAAGCACCAAATATACTTAAACTAGAAAAATGGATTTATAAAATAGATACTTTAAATGGACATACACCTAGATTTCCAGTTGGTAAGTATATAATTTGTGGTTTTGGTCGTATGGGAAGTTATCTTCATAGAAGACTAAGTGACAATGGCATAGAACTTGTTTTTATAGAGTTAGATGAAAATAAACTAATAAACTATAAAGCAGACAGTGTCTCTAAAATAATCATTGGTGATGCTGATGATAAAGAGATGTTAACAAGAGCAGGTATTAGTGAAAGTGTTGCGATAATTGCTGCAACAAATGATGATACAACAAACTTATCTATTTTAAGTAGTGCTAAAAGATTAAATCCAAAAATCATGACAATAGCAAGGGAGAATGACCTTGGGCATGTCTCTATGTTTGAAAATTCTAAAATTGATCATGTATTTTTACCTGCAAATATTTTAATAAACAAAACTACAAATGCTCTAATAAATCCACTCTCAAATATTTTTATACAAGAGATGATAAACAAAGATGAAACTTGGGCTTCCAATCTAGTGGCAAGACTTACACAAACCATAGATGAAGCTCCTTTATTAGAAGAAGTAGATATAAATATTTATGATTCACCAGAAATTTACAAGCACCTAGATAGTGGAGAAGAGTTGAAATTAGAGATATTTAGAACCTCTTTGCATAACCGAGAATTAAACAATAATGTAGTACCCTTAGTCTTAATAAGAGGTGATGAAAAGTACCTAATTCCTGAATGGGATATGAACTTACAGAAAAAGGATAAAGTCCTTTTTGCTTGTGATGAATATGCAAGATATGATATGCAATATATCGCACAAAATATTTATGAGTTTTATTATGCCCATAGTGGAAAAGAGAAAAGAACAATTTTGAAAAGGATATTTAAGTGAAAGTTTTAGCTGGGCCTTGTGTTTTAGAAGATAGAGATACAGTATTTAGAATAGCTGAGAAATTGAAGCCTTTAAGTGAAGATAAAAGAGTTGACTTTTATTTTAAAGCTTCATTTGATAAAGCAAATAGAACAAGTTTGGAGTCATATAGAGGACCTGGACTTGATGACGGATTGAAGCTTTTTGAAGAGATTAAAAAAGAGTTTGGATATAAGTTAATAACAGATATTCATGAGTCACATCAAGCTGCTCCTGCTGCGGAAGTTATGGATATCCTACAAATACCTGCATTTTTATGTAGACAGACTGATTTACTTGTAGCTGCTGCAAAAACATCATGTATAATCAATGTAAAAAAAGGTCAGTTTCTAGCCGCTGATGCAATGAAACATCCAATTGAAAAGATTCTAAAAACTAGAGGAGTTGATGAGGTTAATTATCAAAACTCACTAGACAAAAATGTATGGCTTTGTGAAAGAGGAAATACCTTTGGATATGGAGCACTAGTAGTTGATATGAGAAACTTACTTCTTATGAAAGAGTATGCACCAGTGATTTTTGATGCAACACATTCTGTGCAAATACCAAGTACGGGAGGAACTACTGGTGGAAACTCTGCTTTTGTTCCTTCTATGGCAAAAGCAGCAGCTGCTGTTGGAGTGGATGGCTTCTTTTTTGAAACGCATACTGACCCAAGTGTTGCAAAAAGTGATGGTCCAAATATGTTAAAAGTCGAAGATTTATATAAAACTATAAATGAGATTTTTGCAATCCAAGAGGCTTTAGGATATAATTAGCCCCTTATATAAAATTTTCGGAGAAATTTAAATGAATATTATTGAAGGTAAATTAAGACTTGACGGTAGCGAAAAAGTTCTTATTATAAATGGAAGATTTAATCATATTATTACTGATAGATTAGTTGAAGGTGCAAAAGATGCCTTTGTTAGACATGGTGGAAACGAATCAAACCTTGATTTAGTTTTAGTTCCTGGTGCATTTGAGATTCCTTTTGCTCTTGAAAAAGCACTGGCTTCTGACAAATATGATGCTGTTTGTTGTGTAGGTGCAGTTATAAGAGGGGCAACTCCTCATTTTGATTATATCTCTGCTGAGGCTACAAAAGGTATCGCAACTGTTGGTATCAAATCAGGTAAACCTGTTGCAAATGGTGTTTTAACAACTGATACTATCGAGCAAGCAATAGAGCGAGCTGGAAGTAAAGCTGGAAACAAAGGTGCTGAAGCTATGATTACTATCATTGAGATGTTAGATTTATATAAAGAGATGGGAAAATAGATTGGCAACAAGAACACAAGCAAGAGAGTCTGTAATAGGCCTTTTATATGCATATGATTTAGGAAATGAAGGTATTGTAAAATTCGTTGATGAGATTCTTGAAGATAAAAAAATAAGAAATAAGCAAAAAGAGTTTGCACTAAATTTATTTAATGGTGTAGTAAATAACTATACAGTTATTAATGAACATATTATTTCCCACCTTAATCAAGGGACTATTAAAGATATTGGTTCTGTTGAAAAATCTATTTTAAGACTTGCTATTTATGAAATACTATATGAATCACTTGATAGAGCTATTATAATAAATGAAGCAATTGAATTATCAAAAAGATTAGCAAGTGATGGTGCACCAAAATTTATAAATGGTGTACTTGATAAAGTTACTAAGGAAGCCTAATGAAACTTTGTATTTCTCTGGATTTGCCAAGTTCACATGAAAACCTTGCTTTAGCAAAAGAAGTAAAAGATTTTGATGTATGGTTAAAAGTAGGGTTTAGGTCATATATAAGAGATGGTAAAGAGTTTTTAGAAGATTTAAAAGCTTTAAATCCCAATTTCAAGATTTTTTTGGATTTGAAACTTTATGATATACCAAATACTATGGCAGATGCAGCAGAAGAGATATCAAACTTTGGACTTGTAGATATGTTTAATGTCCATGCAAGTGCTGGAGTAGATGCAATGCATACAGTAATGCAAAGAATTAAAGATATCCCAAATAGACCTTTAGTTTTGGCCGTTACAGCTCTTACTTCTTTTGACAATGCAAGTTTCATGGCTATTTATAATGAAACAATATCAACAAAAGCGATTAAGTTTGCAAAAGATACTTTCAATTCAGGTGTTGATGGTGTTGTTTGTTCTGTCTTTGAAAGTTTAGATATTAAAAAGAATACTTCTGATAACTTTATTACCCTTTGTCCTGGAATTAGACCTTTTGGAGAAGAAGTAGGAGATCAAAAAAGAGTAGCAGATATTCCATTTGCAAAAGAAAACTCAGTTGATTTTATAGTAGTTGGAAGACCAATATATAAAGATACTAACCCTAAAGATGTAGTTAAAAAAATTTTAGAAAATATTTAAATCTTTTCAATGAAAAAAAATTTATAAATAAAGTAAAAAAATAGTAAAAATTAAGCGATTTTTTAACTTTATTTGTCTAAAATCACAGTCCTAATTCAAAGAGGACAGTTGGGTGAGCTGGCTGAAACCACATCCCTGCTAAGGATGCGTACTGGCAACGGTACCGAGAGTTCGAATCTCTCACTGTCCGCCACTATTGAATTAGTCGGGTCTATAGCTCAGTTGGTTAGAGCACTCGGCTCATAACCGAGTGGTCCTGTGTTCGAGTCACAGTAGACCCACCACTTCTAAGCACCATTTGATGGTACTTATAGGTATTTAATATTTTAAGTTACTATTTTAAGGTTTACATAGGTAACACCTTGGGTAACACTTTTATTGCGGGAGTAGCTCAGTTGGCTAGAGCTTCTGCCTTCCAAGCAGATTGTCGCGAGTTCGAGTCTCGTCTCCCGCTCCAATAAAAAAGCCCTATGAATGAGAATTTGATTCTTTTTCATAGGGCTTTTTTTATTTCTATATTTTTTACATCAATATTAAAAAAGTTTATCTATTGCTATTTTCTCTTGTTAGTTGTTCTCGTATGGAGCGTAACTCTTGACGATGTTCTTCACTAGATTTTGGATAGCTAAGTTGTAGTGACTTGAGAGTATTTAGAACAATTTTTGAAATAATAAGTCTAGCATTTTTTTTGTCATCAGCTGGCACCACGTACCAAGGTGATTTTTCTGTGCTCGTAGCACTTAAACACTCTTCGTAGGCATATGTATATTGTTCCCAGAATTTACGCTCCTCTATATCTGCAAGGCTTAACTTCCAATTTTTTTTGGGATTATCAATTCGTTTTAAAAATCTTTTGCACTGTTCCTCTTTTGATAGATGTAAAAAGAACTTAATTATCCGCGTACCATTTCTATGTAGATGTTTTTCCATATTTTGAATAGATTGAAAACGTTCTTGCCAGATAGTTTTTTTGTTTAATAGGGCTTCTGGGATATCTTCGCTTTCTAAAATTTTAGGATGTACACGTACAATTAATACCTCTTCATAATAAGAGCGGTTGAAAATACCAATTCGACCACGCTCAGGTAGAGCCTGTGTAGTACGCCATAGAAAATCATGCTCTAACTCTTTTGCACTTGGATGCTTGAAGCTGAATACTTGACATCCTTGAGGGTTTATACCAGAGAGTACATGCCTTATGGCACCATCTTTCCCTGCTGCATCCATAGCTTGAAATATTAATAATACAGAGTAGCTATTTGATGCATAAAGTAATTGCTGTTGATTACTTAATTTCTTAATATTTTTTTTTAAATATTTTTTATATTTTTTCTTAGATTTATATGCGGGTTTAATTTTAGTGGGCCATTTATCAAGTTCAACTTTTTTGCCTTCAGGAATACGAAAATCTTTTGATTTTATTTTCATCTTTATCCTTTCACTATTACAGAGTTATATAAGTTTTGTGGTATCTAATATGCTAAATACAAAAGAGCCATTTTTGTAGTTTATTACTAATAATGACTCTATTTTCTTTATATGAAAGAGTTTTGTTTCTAAGATAATCTTAACTCATTGCCAAATGAGTATTTATTGCCATAAAAACATCATCAATTGCTTTTTTGTGAGACTCAATCTCATCCTTGCTAGCTTTACTAGCTGCATCTAACTTCTCTTTTCCATCTTTAATCTTCATTTCTACAGCTTGAATTCGTTTGTCTATTTCACTCTTAGCCTCTTCATTTGATGAAGATATTTTCTCTTTTAAGGCTTTTAACTTTAATTCATACTCTTTTAATTGAGCTTGTTTTGTTTGTAGGTATAGTTCTATATTATTCATAATAGTTCCTTTTGATTAAAATAGTAATATGTATATTATAATATTTTATTTGTATATTTTCAAATTATTGTTAATATATACAAATAAAACATTGATACAGAACGTGTTGAATGGATATTAATAAAAAACTTAAATAGGATATTATTGCTTTATTGTAAAAAAAAGTTTTTTTTGGTAGAATTTTTTTGTTGCGGGAGTAGCTCAGTTGGCTAGAGCTTCTGCCTTCCAAGCAGATTGTCGCGAGTTCGAGTCTCGTCTCCCGCTCCAGCTATTAAAGAGAAGGTGATTCTTTTTTATAAAGAGTGATGATAAACTTCGCTCCAAAATGTTGCATTTGTTTGTATTCATAGTGAGTGTTATCTACTGCTAGTGTTCCTTTAAGATGTTTTTCAACTATCTCTTTAGACATATACAATCCAATCCCTGTTCCCTCATTTTTTTCTTTTGTTGTAAAATATTGTCCGAATATTTTTTTTAAATACTCTTCTTTTATTCCACCTGCATTGTCTTTTATAGAGATTTCAAGATAATCTTCAGTATCAGTAGCATCAATTATTATGTATCTAGTTTTTGCATTATCTTGTTCTACAAGGGCATCTTTTGCATTATTAATAATATTTAGAAATACTTGTATTAGTTCATTTTCATATGATTTGATTTTTATTGAAGCATCAATATTATTTTCTATTTGTATACTATGTCTTTTTATACTTGAAATAATAACATTACATACTTTTTCTATAAGTATTTTTGGCTGTAATACTTTTTTTTCTCTTTCTCCTGTGAAAAACTCTTTAAAAAAATCAATTGTAGTAGATAGATAATTGACATTTGAAACTACATTTTCCAGTGTTTTAACATATGCTTTTTCATCTACTATTCCTAGCTCTTTTTGAAGTAGTGTACCTGTTGATTGAGTCATCATTGCTGACAGTGGCTGTTTCCATTGGTGCGTTATATTTTCAATCATTTCGCCCATAGAAGCCATTTTTGATTGTTGTAATATTAGTAAATCTTTTTCTTTATTATTAGAAACTTCAAGGTCAATTCTTTCTTTAAGTAAACTATTGTTTTTGTGTAAGATTTTAGTATATTTATTAAAGAATATAATTATGAGTGAAAATATAATAAAAGAAGAACAAAGTAAAATCAAAAATAACATTGCAGAGTCTTTATATTCTGCTTCCATTGGATAAAGAGTTGATAACATTGCTCTGATATCTCCTTTGTGCTCATAAAAGCCAGCTTTGTTTCCATATATTTCTATTAGCCCCGTTGGAGCAATTTTTGGGTCAGAGTGACATCTCATACAAGCATCAGTTGTGATTTTTGTTGGTACTGCATAATAAAGAGCATCACCATACTCTGTTTTAACAACTTCTTTATAAACTGATAACTCTTTTTTATTAAACTTTTTTAATAAATCTGCTTCTAAATCACTTGCTTTATTGTTGGGATTTCTTGGGTTTATACTAGAAAATCTTATCTTAATAGGTGGACGATTTATATTTTTTAAAAGCTCATTATACTCTTCATTTACTCTAGCTGATATATAAGTTGAAGACATTAATACTGGACTAAAAAAACCTTTCTCTAAAATATTTTGCTCTTTTAAAGAGTAAATTTCATTTTTTTGTCCATGACTTACAAAGTTTCTTAATGCTTTTACATTGAGCAAGAAATCTTCAACCTTCTCTTCTGCTTTGTGAAAAGAGTAGTATCTTGTCAAATAAAAAAAAGATATATTAAGTAGTATGAATAGTAGGAAAGAGAAAATATATACTCTATTTTTAAATATAAAATCATTTTTGTTCATTGTTTCACTTTTGAAATATTATTTTTACTTATAAAGTAGAGAATAAATAATTCAACTATTTTAAAAGCTAATAATTTTTTAGTATAATGTCATCTTATCTAAATTTTAGATAAATAGCAAAAATTAAATAACTTATCTAATAATTTATAAAGAAAAAACTAACTTTTTCAGAGATATATTTGTAAGGAAATTAATTGTATTATATAATCATGAAAAAGATTATTATTTATATATTATTTTTATATTCTCTTAATTCACTATTTGCTTCAAATTTGAATTTTACTCAAGAAGAAAAAGAATATATAAAAAATTCTCCAGATATCACTATAGGTACTATGAATAGTTTCACTCCCTTTAGTTTTACTAAAGATGGAAAAATAGTTGGATTCACACAAGACCTCATAGATATACTAGCTCAAAAAAGTGGTTTAAAATTTAAAATAGTTAGCGGTTCTTGGCCTGAAATATATGATTTATTTTATAATAAACAAATAGATATGATTTCAGAGGTTTCATATAGACAAGAGAGGCTTCCTTTTACACTTTTTTCATCACCATATTATGTCATACCAATTGGAGTTTTCACTAGAAAAGACTTTGGAAATTATAATGGAATAGAGAGTTTAAGAAATAAAAAAGTTGGAGTTGTTAAAAATACATTTATAATCGATATTTTACAAAAAGAAAATATTGATGTAGTTGAATTTGATGATTCAGATGAAAGATTTTTGGCACTTGATGAAAAGAAAATAGATGCAATCATTACAAATATTTTAAGTATTTATAAGCTTGAAGATTTAGTTTTGCCAAAACTAAAACTTGCAGGTAGATTTGTTCATTCCGATGCAAAAAGTGAAGACTTAAGGTTTGGGATACAAAAAGAAAATCCAATACTAGATTCCATAATAAATAAAACACTTGATTCAATACCTTATTCAACAATGAGTAATCTTAAAAGAGATTGGATTTTGAATTTAAATAAATCAAATATTTCCTTAACTAAAGAAGAGAAAAAATGGATTGATAAAAATAGAGTATCTGTTGGGATTGAACCCGCAAAACCATATATATATTATGATAGTAAAAAAAGTTCAAATAATGGTTTGTACTATGATATATTACAAAAGGTTTTAGAAAAAACTGGATTAAAAGTTGATTATGTGCATTCTTCTTGGGCAAAACTATTAGATGAGTTTAAGAATGAAAAAATTGATTTACTTCCTGCAACTTTTTATTCTAAAGAGCGGGAAAAATTTGGACTTTTTAGTGATGAATTCTATAAAGTTAGAGAATATATTTATGTTTCAAATAAAAATGAAAAGATAGGAAACTTTAAGGACTTGGAAGGGAAAAAAGTTGCTATTACAAAAGGGTATGCAACCATAGATAAAATTAGAACAAAATTTCCAAAAATTGATATTATTAAAACTTCGGGATTAGGTGAATCTACAAGTAAAGTTTTAAATGGGGAAGTTGATGCTTTGGTTGACTACCATTTAGTTGTTGAAAATTACATTCGTGATAATTCAATTGTAGGATTAAAAGATATTGCTCAAAATGATTTAAAAGCTGTATCAATTCATTTTCTCTCCAATAAAAGAAAACCTACACTTCAAAGAATTTTACAAAAAGGTTTAGACAGTATATCAAGAGAAGAGATGAATAACATACTTCTCAAGTGGGTACGTGAACCCTATAACAGTGATAAAGAAAATCAAAGTTTACTTAGTGATAATGAAAAAGAGTTTATTATTAAACATCAAAAGATTAGATTTGGTGTTGCTTCTAATAGACCACCTTTTGAGTTTATACAAAATGGCAAAGCATCGGGTATTGCAGTTGAATATATAAAAAAGAGTGCAAAAAATGTGGGCCTTGCTGTTGAGTTTATAAATAGTAAAATGCCAATGGCAAATGCATATAATACAATTGAAACTTCAAGAGATAAATTTGACACTATTTTATTTAGTGTCAAAAATAATGATAGAGCAGAAAAGTTTTCTTATGGAACCGCATATCTATCTTATCCCATGATGATTATAAAACATAAAGATTCTCCATATATTGGCTCAATGAAAGATTTGTCAGGTAAAAAAGTGGCTATTGAAAAGAATTATTTGACTAATAAATGGATAAAAAGAGATTATCCTGAAATCAAGATTATCAATTATAACAATACAAAAGATGCTTTAACCAACTTAGATAATAATAAAGTAGATGCATATGTAGGTAATCTTGCAGTTGCTAATTATTTAAGTGTATTTGGTGATTTAAATAATCTAAAAGTTGCAGCACCATCAGGTTATGGAAACATTGAGTTTAGTTTTATTGCACCAAAAGAGTGGCCAGAACTAGCTTCCATCTTATCAAAAGGCTTTAATCAAATAACTCCAATTGAACATACTGGTATACAGCAAAGATGGTTCTCTCTTCAAACTGTAGATAGGGTAAACTATTCACTTATTTGGAAAGTAGTGGCGGTAGCTGCTTTTATTATCTTATGGATTTTGTGGTGGAATAGAAAAATAGCTACAGAAAAAGATAGAACAAAAGATGCTTTAAACCAATTGCAAGATGCTCAAGGTAAATTGGAGCATAAAAATATAGAAGTAAATGATGCTAAAAACTTCTTAGAGTCTGTTTTAGATGAGAGTCCAGATTTAATTATTATAAAAGATTATGAAGGAAAGTTTTTATTAGTAAATAAAGCAGTTGCAAAATTATATCATACAACGGTAGATGATATGATTGGTAAATATGATAGTGATTTTAAATATGCTAAACGAATGTCAGACTTTTTTAATAAAAATATCAAACAAATAATTGATAAAAATAAGACAGAGATTTCATATGAAGATTTTAATAAAACACAGCATTATATTACTACAAAAAAACCTTTTACAAATGAAAAGGGTGAAAAGTTAATTTTAATTATTGCTCATGATATATCTACAATTAAGAAGTTAGAAAATGAACAACTAAAACAACAACAACTGTTATTAAATCAATCAAAAATAGCAGCTATGGGAGAGATGTTGGGTAATATTTCACACCAATGGAGACAACCTCTGTCTGTAATAACTACGCAAGCCTCTTCTATAGGATTATTATTAGATGTTGGTAAAAGAATATCTGATGAAGAGTTACTTGAATATAGTTCTAGTATTATGCAACAAGCAAATTATTTATCTAAAACTATAGATGATTTTAGAAATTTTTTTACATCTGATTCTAGTTCAAAGCAAGTTTATAATTTAAAAGATATCTTTTTCAAGCTAGACGATTTAATAAAAGTTACATATGCTAATAACTTTATTAAAATTATCAATCAAATAGATGAGGATATAAATATTCAATTAAATGAAAATATTTTAATTCAAGCTTTTATAAATATATATAATAACTCAAAAGATGCTTTTATAGAAAAAAATGTAAGTACAGATGACAGATACTTCTTTTCAAGTATAAAAAAAGATAAAGACCATGTAATTGTAACCTTTAAAGATAGTGCAGGAGGAATTGATAAAGATAATATTGAGAAAATATTTGAGCCATATTTTACTACCAAACATAAGTCTGTAGGTACAGGTATTGGACTATATATGTCAAATCAAATCATAACCAAGCACTTAAAAGGCGAAATAAGAGCCATAAATGAAACCTATAAATATAATGATAAAAATTACACTGGAGCGAAGTTTATTATAACCTTGCCCTTATAATACAAATTGTTTATTTTTTATACAATAAGTTTAATCAAAGAGTTTTATATATTGATATAATTATTTTATGTAATTTCATTTATTCATTAAAAAAGGTTTTAAGTTTTTTGATTCTCCGTCATTTTGTGCTTAAACCTTTTTTTCTTCTTCTTCTTAACTTCTATATTATGATATAATTCACAAATTTTTTAAGGACTTAAAATGAAAAAACTTTTAGTATCAGCAATATTTTTATCAATAACTTATTCTCAAGCTGGTATGTTTGACCAACTTACAGATATAGTTTCAAAGGAAACTTCAAAAACAGTAAGTGAAAATAATTTAATGACTTCAATAACAAAAAACATTGATATAACTCCAACACAAGCAACAAGTGGTGTTGCAACTATTTTACAGTATGCAAAAACTCAAATGCCAAATACTGATTATGAAACTGTATTAAAAGAGGTTCCTGCTTTATCTAACTTAAATAGTTCATCTTTAACTGATAGTTTATTAGGAAGTATAACTTCTCTTGAATCAGTTCAAACTGCTTTTAAAACATTAGGACTTGACCCAAGTCTAATCTCACAATTTGTGCCTTTAATTATAGATTATGCTAAAAGTGTAGGTGGGGTAGATTCTTCTTCAATATTAACAAATGCTTTAAAAGGTTTAGTATAGAAAGTAGTATGTATATTTAGTTGTTTTGTTGTACTTTATTCATCTCTTCTTTAAATACACCAATGAAATGATTTACAATCTTTCCATCTAAATGTTTTGACATATCCTTTTTCATCATAACCAATGTGTTAAAGGTACCTGTTGAGTTTTTATAACTTTTATTTGTTGTTAAAGCATCAAATACGTCACATATTCCAATAATTTTTGCGAATATATCTATTTGTTCATCTATTAACTTGTCAGGATATCCTGTACCATCTACTCGTTCATGATGATTTTTTATTCCTGCCAATATACTTTTGTTTGTTATTCCTAATTGTCTTGCTAATGCCCAACCATACATAGGATGTTTTTTAACTTCATTAAATTCATGTTCTGACAATAAACCATTTTTATTGATGATACTATCACTGATTTTGCTTTTTCCTAAATCATGTAATAAAGCAGATACTCCAAGATCTTCCAAATCTTTTTTGCTCATTCCCATATGTTTTCCAAGGCATAAGGCATAAACAGTTACATTTAAAGAGTGAGTATGTGTATAATAATCACTTGCAAGAATAGTTATAAAAGAGCTAACTGAAAAATTATCATGTAAAATTGTAGATACCATATCATTTACAATAGTTTCAACTTCTGTTACATTTTTCAAAGATTGAGGATTTTCAAACATTTTATTTACTGTATTCCCTACAGTTGAGTAAAAACTTTTCATATTTTCTGGTATAAGCTTTAATCTCATAAAATCATTATAATGATTTTCATAAAACTCTTTTTCATCTTCGTGTACATATAAATAATTGTAATCCAATAGATTTTCAATATCATATTTTACGAGTTTTCTGCCTTTTATTGAGAGTAAAGAGAGATCCTCTTCTTTAGATTTTTTTCCATATAAATTGAAAAAGAATTCAACATTTTCATCTATTATTACCTTATTTACAAGATAATATGTATTTGTATTCATTTTATATTCAGACATGCTCATAATAATACCTATTTAGTTTAAGTGTAAAAGTAATAAATAGTATTATATAATAAATAAAAGTTGTATTAAAAATGCAATTATATGAAATAAATTAGCTATTAAATTATTTTAGTGGTGGAGTTTAATTACTTACATTCTTCATTTTGACACTCATTTACTTCAATAGTTATATGGGATAATTTATGAAAGTCTTGAAGTAACTCTTTGTAATAATCAGTTGGTTTAGCAGAGTGTGTAACAATTGAGATTATTGCTGCATAATGATTTGCACTTACTTTCCAAATATGAATATCACTAATAAGATTGTCTGAATCATTTTCGATTTTTTCTTTTATTTTTTCTTGATACTTTTTATTAATATTTTCATCCAATAAAATAGGACTTGTCTCTTTTACTAATCCTATTGACCATTTAGTAATAATAATTCCACCTACTATACCCATAACAGGATCTAGCCAGTTCCATCCATAATATTTTCCAAGTAAAAGAGCAAAAATAGCAAAAAGTGAAGTTAATGCATCTGCCAAAACATGAAAATATGCTGCTTTTATATTGTGGTCATGGTGGTGTTCATGGTGATGCTCATGATGTTCTTCTCCATGATGGTGGTGCTCATGGTCATGTAGTATAAACATACTAGCAACATTTACAACTAATCCAATTACGGCTACAAGAATAGCTTCATTGAAATGAATAGATTGGGGTTCATATAAACGAAAAATTGACTCTATTATCATAAGAAGGGCAACAATTCCAAGTGCAATAGCACTTGTAAATCCCGCAAGTACATTAACCTTACCCGTACCAAAAGAGTATCTATCATCATTTTCATACTTTTTTGCATAAGAGTATGCAAAAATAGTTATCATAAAGGCTGTGACATGAGTACCCATATGCCAGCCATCTGCAAGCAATGCCATAGAGCCATAAATTGTTCCTGCCACTATTTCTATAACCATAGTAATGGCTGTTAATATTAGTACATAGTATGTTCTTTTTTTTGCTTTGTTATTATCTAAGTTGTATTTGTGAGAATGTGTCCAGTTATCTAGAGAGTGCATAAGTAATTAGCCTTTGATAAATTGTATATTGTAATTTACTTACAATTATTGTGCCTTTAAAAAATCTTTGATTATTTTCTTATGGTCAAAGACTAGTTTATCAAGTGGTATTTCATCTTTTTTATAAATAAAAACATCTTTTGCATCATCTTGGGCAAGTGGCTCTCCATAAGCTTTGCAAATATATACAAGAGATACAGTATGAAATCTTTCATCTCTTTTTGGGTCAGAATAAACACCAAGTAGTAATTCAATAGTAACATCCAAAGATGTTTCCTCTTTCATCTCTCGTATAAGTGCAGTTTCAACTGTTTCCCCAATATCAACAAAACCTCCAGGTAAAGCAATCCCTAAAGGTTTGTTTAATCTCTCAATTAAAATGATACCTCTAAAGTTATCTTTTTCATCATAGAGTTTGATAATGCCATCAACTGTTAAATGGGGTGTTTTTATCATTGTTTTATTTTACTCATGTGTATAAAATGCTCTATCACCAGCATCACCAAGACCTGGTCTGATATATTTATTATCATCTAATCTTTCATCAATTTGAGCAATATAGATATCAACATCAGGATGTGCTTCTTGAACTGCTTTTATACCTTCTGGTGCTCCTAGGATATTTAAAGAGATAATTCTTTTTGCACCTTTACTTTTTAAATAAGTAATTCCATCTATTAAAGATCCGCCCGTTGCTATCATTGGGTCAAGTAGTAATACTGTTTTATCATCAAGTTCTGGGATATTTTCATAAAATAGTTTTGATAGGGCTGTCTCTTCATCTCTTTTCATAGCCAAAAAACCACTTCTTGCATATGGTAGAGTTCTTAAAATACCTGTTAACATAGGTTCCCCAGCTCTTAAAATAGGAACTAATACTAATTTTTGAACTTCTATCATTTGTACATCTAAAGGACCTTGCCATGTATTGATATTTTGTGTTACAGTTTTAAAATCAGCTAAGGCTTCTGCTACTATTATTCTTGAAATTTCTTCAATTGTAAGTCTAAATTCATTTGATGCAGTTCTTACATCTCTAAGTCTATTTATAAGGTGTTTTACAAGTATATTGGTACTTTCTTGGTACATTTTTTATCCTAATTTATTTTATTATATAGGTAGGATTTTATCTAAAAACTACTTATAATATAGACAATTGTTCACAAAGTATTAACCAATGTTTGGTTATTATACTCAGTAATTTTAACAAAAAAGAGGATGAATGAAACCCACAGATTATAATTTTAGGATAAAAGATTCTATTTTAGGTATACAGTTTTTATTTGTTGCTTTTGGTGCACTTGTTCTTGTACCAATTTTAACAGGACTTGATGCCAATGTTGCACTTTTTACTGCTGGAATTGGTACTTTAGTATTTCAATTGGTAAACAGAGGTGCTGTACCTCCTATATTTTTAGCTTCATCTTTTGCTTTTATCGCTCCTATTTCATATGGTGTAAAAACATGGGGAATCGCTGCAACTATGTCAGGTCTTGTTGTTGCTGGTTTATTTTATCTGATTCTTAGTTTTATAATTAGATTAAAAGGTGATGGTTTTATTCATAAACTTTTACCAGCAGTGGTGGTTGGTCCTGTAATTATCTCTATTGGACTTATTTTATCTCCTGTTGCTGTAAATATGGCCATGGGGAAAACTGGTGATGGAGCTATTGCATTAGTTCCTTTTGACACAGCAATTATTATCTCTATGATTTCACTTTTTACTATGGTATTTATTTCACTTTTAGGAAAAGGTGTGTTTAGATTAATTCCTATTTTAGGTGCCATAATAGTAGGATATATTGTCTCAGTATTTTTTGGTATAGTTGATTTTTCAATAGTTGCAAAAGCCTCTTGGTTTGCAATACCAAACTTTACAGCACCAGAGTTTAACTGGCAAGCTATTATTTTCATACTTCCAATAGCAATTGCACCTGCAATTGAACACATCGGAGATATGTTAGCTATCTCAAATGTTACAAAAGTTGATTATCTTAAAAAACCAGGACTAAAAAACACTCTTTTAGGTGATGGTTTAGCAACATCAGTTGCTTCACTTTTTGGTGGTCCACCAAATACAACATACTCAGAAGTAACAGGGGCTGTTACAGTTACAAAAGCATTTAATCCTGCAATTATGACTTGGGCAGCAATTGCAGCAATTATTTTAGCCTTTGTTGGAAAACTAGGTGGTGTATTAGCAACTATTCCAGTTCCAGTTATGGGTGGGATTATGTTATTACTTTTTGGAATTATTGCAAGTGTAGGTATATCTACGCTAGTGCGAGCAAATATCGACTTCAACTGTCCTAGAAACTTAGTTATTGTTTCTATGATTTTAGTTTTCTCAATAGGTGGTATGACATTTAATTTCTGGGGTGTTTCATTTTCAGGAATTGGGCTTGGAGCAATCACTGGTATATTTTTAAATCTTATTCTTCCACAGCCACGAAAAGAAGACCATATTATTTAGATAAAAGGAGTATTAGCTCCTTTTATCATCTTTGTATAAATTTTTCTCTTGTCACTATATTGATACCATTTTAATTTAAAATGGCACTAGTTGATAAAAGAGGAAAAAATAAAATGAAAAAACTTATTAAAGATATTGAATTAGCTAATAAAAGTGTAGATTCAAAAGAGTTGAAAAAACTCTCAAAGTCATCGCACTATAAGGTAAGAAGAGCAGTATCTAGGAACTTGTATACTTCTCAAAAAGTTTTAAAAAAACTACAATTAGACCCCATCTTAAATGTAGCATTTATGGCAAATAAAAATGCAAAAAAGAAAATATCATTTAAAGACTCGCCATCCCTTTCTAATCCTTGTGTTAGTTGTGAAGAAAATGAAGCAGTATTTCATCTAATATGTAAAACCTGTAAGAAAAATCATTTATCAAAAGCAGAAAAAATATACTCTTAACAAATCTCATTTTCCTTTAAAACTCTTTTTTTGTATATTGTATTACTAATTTAAGGCTGTTTTATATAAAATATATTATTAATGACAGTTATGAAAAAGGAGCCTAATTATGTTTAATATGCAATTAGAGCTAGATTTAATCATATTTCATTTATTTCAGTTGGGAGCTACATTTTTACTAGCACTTCCCATAGCTCTCAATCGAGAATTAAATGATCGAGGTGCAGGGTTGAGAACTTTTCCTCTGGTAGCTATTTCATCATGTGCCTTTATGCTTGTTGGTATGAGTGTGTATGAAGGTTCTGATGCTGAGGCAAGAGTAATGTATGGTATCATCACTGGTATGGGCTTTATTGGTGGTGGAGCTATCTTTAAAAGTAAAGAAGGCACACAGGGTACTGCAACAGCAGCAGGTTTATGGATTACTGGGGCTATTGGAATATCAGTAGCCTATAGTCGTTATGAAATCGCTATTGTATTGTCTCTTGTAGGCTTTCTTATTTTTAATTTTGCCAAACCGTTTAAGAAGAAGTACTCATAATTAAAGGTTTTGGCACTTTTCTTCTTTGATGGCAAAGAAGAAACAAGAAAGCCACCAACAGAGTTTCAAAGCCCTTTGGGTTCCCTCACTTATTATTTTTATCTTTTCTGCTTGGCAAAACTCATTTATTAAAACTTGCACTTAGCAACTTTTAAACACTCAAACAGTTTCCAATCTTGTTTAGAAAAGAGAAAAATAAACGCTCGGCTTTTGCAAATGTTGGAAATCAAAGGTGGGATAATGACATTTGCATTTTTGATTTGTCTAGATTTGTAATTTCTATTTGCTAAATTTACATACGATAGTTCAAACTTTAATTCTTTACAGACTTTGCCTTCATCAACTCGTCTGGTTGCTTTTTGTCTTACTTTTTACAACTAAAAAGTGAGAAAGCGGAAAGCTTTGCTTTTCAAGAGAATGTTTCACAAAACAATAGAATACTTATTAACAATATCCAAAAGCATCTCCCCAGACTCATGGGACTTTTCAAGAGTCAATCTATCTTTTGTGCCAGATATTCCAACTGCACCTATAAGTATATTTTGATGATTGAATAGGGGAACAGCAACACATCTCATCCCATCTTGATACTCTTTGTCATCTATTGAGTAACCTTTTTCTCTCACATCATTTAAGATGTTTTCTAGACTTGCAATATTTGTGATGGTGTTATGTGTGTATGAGTTTAGTTTTATTTTTTGTAAATCATAGTTTCCAAAAGCTAGGATGGATTTTCCTAAGGCGTTGGTGTGTAGAGGAGCTTGTAGTCCTATTTTATTTCTTGTTTTTATTTTCCTATCTGAGTTATCAAATTGATTTAGATATAAAATCTTGTAATTATCAAAGATACCTAAATATGAGCACTCATTTGTGATGGAGTAGATCTCTTCTAGTAAAGCTTTTGTTTTTTTTACCATAAGTTCTATTCTTGTTTTATTGTTTGTAGAGCTATTTATATCTGTAGCTATGATTTCATTTGATTTTTCTAAATATGTTATAAAGCCTTCTTCATAGAGAGTTTTTAGAAGTCTTGACATGGTGCTTTTTTCTATGTTTAATTTTTCACATAACTGTTTTGCTAAGATAGGTTTACCATGATTTACTATTGTCTTGTAAACGTGTAAACCTTTTGTAAAAGATTTGTTAGTTGACATAATAACTCTTTTTAATTTATTATATCAAATAACAGAACTACTTTTGCAGTTCTGTTATAAAGTTTTAAACAAGAAGTTCGTTGAATTTTGCAAGCCATTTTGGATGTGCTGGCCAAGCAGCAGCTGTTACTAAGTTTCCATCCACATATGCATCTTCAAAGCCAATATCTGCCCATTTTCCACCATTTGTAGTAAGATCAGGTGCACAAGCTGGATAACAAGAACAAGTTCTATCTTTAACAATTCCCGCTGCAACTAATACTTGAACTCCATGACAAACAGAAGCTATAGGTTTATTTTTTGAGTTGAAGTTTTGAACTATCTCTAAAACTCTTGGGGTTAATCTTATGTATTCAGGAGCTCGTCCACCAGGAATCAAAAGTGCATCATAGCTATTTTCATCAATCTCATCAAAAGTAGCATTTAATGTAAAATTATGACCAGGTTTTTCACTATAGGTTTGATCACCTTCAAAATCATGAATTGCAGTTTTGATTTGTTCCCCTTCTTTTTTATTAGGACAAACAACATCAACACTATGACCTAACATTAAAAGACATTGAAATGGAACCATCATTTCATAATCTTCAACAAAATCCCCAGCAATAATAAGTATTTTTTTTGACATAAAATCTCCTTTTTGTTAATTGTTTAATTTTATAGCATTAAATTTTAATAATTAATTTATTTTTGGATTAGTTTTTTCTAGTTGCATATTGTGCAACTACAATACTATTTTGCATAAAATCTTAAAAAAGATATAATAAAAAAAATAAAATTAAAAGATAAATATAGATGATAGATTATAATAAAAAATTAACTTTACACAGAGAACTCTATCCCATGAGTGATATTGATATTTCAACTGAAAGTGACAGAGGACGAATACTATCAGCCCCCGCTCTTAGAAGATTGCAAAAGAAAACACAAGTTTTTCCATTAGAGTTAAATGCAGCTGTACGAAGTAGGCTAACACACTCTTTAGAAGTATCCCAATCTGCTAGATTTATTGCGAAAACAATTATAAAAAAGTGTGAAGGGAAGTATGGATTAGATGAGTTAAAAGATGTTTTTATATCCACTGCTGAAATGACAAGTTTACTACATGATATTGGCAATCCTCCCTTTGGACACTTTGCCGAAGTTGCAATAAACTCTTGGATGCAAAATAGTGGAGTTAAGATTTTAGATAATTTGATTGAAGTAGGGGATAAAAATAGGTCTTTTAAAGAGATGTTAGTAAGAGATATTTGCAACTATGATGGAAATGCACAAGCTATAAGAGTAATATCAAAACTTCAAAGACTAAATCTATCTTATTCTCAAATGGCATCAGTGATAAAGTATACAAGAGGTGCATTTGAACCAAAACCTACAAAAGATGAAGAGTTATATTATATAAAAAAGAAACCAGGCTTTTATTACAGTGAAAAAGAGCTTGTAGAAAATATTTATGAAGCATTAGATACTAATATAGGGCATCGTTTTCCTATAACTTATATTATGGAAGCTGCTGATGATATAAGCTACTTAAATGCAGATTTAGAGGATGCTGTTGATAAGGGGATATTAGACTTTGAACAAATATACAATCTCATAAAAAAAGAGTGTGAAGAATTAGATGAAACTTATTTGTTAGACCTTGTAGATGTTTTTTATAAAAAAGCAAAAGACAAAGAGGATGAACCTTATCAATTCAATCTTTTTTGGACTTTAACAAGAGCTAAACTAACCCATGCTTTAGTGGAACATGTTTCAAGTGTATATCTAAATAACCATGAGGATATTTTTGCAGGTAGATTTGATAGTGCTTTATTGGAGTTTGATAAACAAAGCAAATATACAAAAGCAATAACAGTTTTACAAAATATCTCTGTGAAATATATTTACAATAATAAAGATGTTCAGACTTTAGAGTTAAAGGGACATAAAATACTAACTACACTTTTAGATACTTATTCTGCCTTATTAAAACTTGACTTTAGTGAATTTGAAGATTTAGTGGATGACAAAAGAATATCTTGTTTTATGTCTCAACGACTTATTAAAAGGTTGTCTTCAAAACATATTGTTGCATATAAAAGTGCAACAGCAAAACTATCAAAAGAGGATATTGAAAAGTATAAGTTAGAAGAGTGGTATTATAGAACAAGACTTATTATTGATTATGTTACAGGCATGACAGATGATTTTGCTTATAATGAATATAAGGTTTTATCAGCTTTTGATGCTAGATAAGTACAAAATTATTACAATTATTATATGAGCTAAATTAAAGTTATCTTTGATAAAATATAACCTTTAATTAATATATTGGATATAAATGAGACTGATAATACTATTTTGTTTACTTTTTGCAACTTTGTTATCTGATACTCTAGAATCACTACTTCATGATTATGAAACAACTACCGAAAAATCTTTGAAAACAGTAGATGAGAAGATGGGACATGTTTACATCTACTCACAAAAAGATATTCAGCTAATGCAATATAATAAGTTAAGTGATATCTTAAAAGAACTTCCTCTTTTTACTCTAAATAAAAATCGTTATGGAGTATATAATCCCTCACTTGCTGGAAGTAAGACTACAACTAGTGGTTTTTTTAGATTTTTTATTGACGACCATGAAATTAGCTCTGCGTATAGCAAATCACCATTTCTTTCTTGGGGTGATTTACCTTTAGATTTCATAGACCATATTGAGATATATTA
The DNA here is from genome assembly GCF_937982575.1 of uncultured Arcobacter sp. Lineage (NCBI taxonomy): Bacteria > Pseudomonadati > Campylobacterota > Epsilonproteobacteria > Campylobacterales > Arcobacteraceae > Arcobacter > uncultured Arcobacter sp. Next base: position 63,376 of record NZ_CALJLR010000009.1, read on the forward strand.
TGGTGAAAGCTCATTTGCTTTAGGTAATGATAGTGGGATATATTTTATAAGGCTTTATACAAAATCACCTTTAAAAGAAAACGGTGCTGAACTAACATCTACCGTATCTAACAGTAGCTCTCATTCCAATGGTTTTACATACTCCTCACAACTTGGAAATGATTGGTCATATTTGTTATATGCTAATAATACAAAATTAAAAGATGATTCAACCTATAAAAATAGAAAGCTTTATAATGATACCCATAGAAGATATCTATACTTAGATGTTCAAAATGATACTACAACTGTTAACTTTGGATATTCAGATGTGAAAAAAGATAATTATATGGGACAATCAAAAGATGTAGTTCCAAATAGTGGTGAACTTTTATCTAAGGATTATTTTTTAGGAGTGACAAAATATTTTCTTGATGATAAGTCAATAAAAGCTAGCGTTTCTATAGGAAAACAAACAAGAGAATATAGTGAAATAAATGATGAAAAAATATCACTAATTCCATTTAATATGCCTCCTAATCTTTACCCAAATATAACAAAGGTTAATGAGAAGCTAGAGTTTACAAAAACAAATGCATACCTTTCTAAATCTTTTGAATACAAAAAAAATAATATTTTAGCAGCAATTAGTGTGGAAAATAAAAAATATGAAGTAAAAAATAGAACAATAGTTAATGCAGGGACTTTTGTTGACATTGGACAATTAAATGATTTTGATAAAGAAAGTGTTCGTTCCTTTTTACTACAAGATGATTACAAAGTAAAAGATGACTTGATACTAATTGGAAATGTTAAAGTTGATCAGTATAAAAGAAGTGGTCTTGTAAGTGATAATACCTATAATCTTTACAGAGTAGGGACAATTTATACTCCATTTGAAAACTTTGGATTAAAAAGTTTTTATACAAAAACTACAGTGCCTCAACTCTTTTCTAATGTGGATTTTGCATTACCCACAAATAAAAATTTAAAAGATCAAAAATATGAAATTTATACTGTTGAAGGAGTCTTTACTACAGAAAATTCAAAATTTGGGATTACTTATGACCATGTAAATATAGATGATTTTATATATTTAGCTTCTGTGGGATATGTAAATGTAGATCATACAATAAAAACAGAAGGTGTGATTTTTGATTATGAGTACAAATTTTCTGAAGAAAACAAACTTAAACTAAACTATTATCTAACTAATTTGAGTGAAATACCAAACAATTCACAAAGAGGTGGATATGCAAAGTACATGGGTGAATATAACAAGTTTCAATACTTTACATCTTTAAATTATAAAAGTGCTTTTGATTATAAAAATGTTCATGTTAGTAGTGCCTTTGATTTAAGTGTTGGGTCAACTTATAACATAACAAAAGATTTAACTTTGAGTTTAAAAGGTGAAAACCTTCTTGATAAATCTACTCAATCCCTAAATGTAGATGGAACAACAAGTGAGACTTTTGCTACAAAAGATTATGGTAGAAGTGTTAGCTTAACAATGAAGTGGGTATTCTAATGAGAATTATAATATTAACACTTGCATTTATATCATTGGCTTTTTCTTCCCAATATACTTTTTTAGTAAAAGAGTATGATAAAGAAATAGACCTTGAAGCTAAGATAATAGTTAAGATTGCAAAAAACTCTATAAAAGATGAAATAAAACTTTTTATTCCAAATATTTCAGATATGGAAAAAAATATTTATTCAAAATATTTTACACTAAGTGAAAGTTGTGAAAGTTCAAACTTTGTATTTGTTAAAAAAGTAATTAGTACTGATAGTTTATGTTCTGAAAATAATAAACTATTTTTTACAAATAATTACAGAAGATTGTTATCTGATAAGAGATTTTACGGAGCATTCTTTTGGAATAAGAGTAGACCTAATATTGTTTTTATAAAAACAAGACTTAAACAAAGAAATATAAAATTACCAAGTGATTATAAGCAGTTTGTTGAGGACTTTGATGAAAGATAACTCTTTTATAAAGAATCCTTTACAAATAATACTCCTGACTATTTTAGTATCTTGTGTCCTTGCCTTGTTATTATATGGAACTATAAAATTAGAAGAAAAAATAGAAAAAAAGATGCTAAATATTTCTACTTTTGATGTCATCTCAATCGCTAAAAACAATGCCCACGAAATCGAAGAGTATTTTAAAAATAGTAATGATTATGTAAAAGATATAAAAGAAAATGAATCTTTACAAAAAAGAATTGAAACAAACTTAAGAACGCTACTAACAAAAAATATAAAATATGCATATTTATTATATAGGGATGATAAAGGAATATTTAGATTTTTAGCAGATGGTTCAAAGCCTGAAGAAAAAGCATTTTTTAATCAAAAGTTTGATGTTGATGATAAAAAATGGCTTGAGATATTTGATAAAAAAGAGCCTCAAGTTATAGAACATGATGTTTTACATGAGTTATCTATTACCTATTTAGTTCCAGTTTTTTATAAAAATGAAGTGAAAATGATTTTATCAATTGATTTTTCAATTAAAAAAGTTGAAGATATTAATAATATAATTCGACTAATGAAAAATGGTATATTAGGAATAATATTTATTGCTTCAATATTTTTAATTATTCTTATTATTCAAACAATAAAATATGCAGCAGTTAAAAAAACAGCATATATAGATAAACTAACTAATGTATACAATAGAAACTATTTACAAGAGTTGGAAGACTTCATTAATCTAGATGATTATATCTTGGCAACTTTAGATATTGACTATTTTAAAAAAGTTAATGATACCTATGGTCATGATATAGGGGATAAAATATTAAGAGAAGTTGCAAATACAATTTTACTTACTATTAGAAGTAAAGATGATATTACCATTAGGTATGGTGGAGAAGAGTTTGTAATTTTAGCAAAAGTATCAAGGGATGAACACCTGAGTGCACTTAATGTAATTGAGAGAGTTTTTACAAATATTCAAAATAAAAAGTTTTATATAAGCAAAAAAGACTACATTGATGTTACTGTTTCAATTGGAGTTAATCTCGTACCACAAAAATCAAAAAACTTTTCTGATGCTTTTAAGTTGGCAGACATTGCACTATATAATGCAAAAAATAAGGGTAGAAATACTATTGAAATCTATGACGAGAAAGAAAATATTAATAATGCTTGTCTTTCTATAAATGAGATAAAAGAGGCTATGGAAGAGGATAGGGTAGTTTGTTTTTATCAAGCAATTGTTGATACAAAAACAAAAGAGGTCTCACATTATGAAGCACTTTTACGAATAGTAGCAAATGATGGGACGATAATAACACCTGATAAAATTTTACCAGTGATAAAAGGAACATTTATTTTAAGAAATATTACAAAATATGTTCTAGATATTTGTTATAAAAGACTTTTAGAAGATGATAAAATAAAAATTAATGTAAATATCAATCCACAAGATATTATAAATGACTCTATTTTAACTATTTTAAAAAATTATGCAAACGACAAAAATATTGCTAATAGATTAGGTTTAGAAGTTGTTGAGAGTGAAGATATAATGCTTTGTGAAGATGCCAAAGAAAACCTTCTTATGCTTAAAAACTTAGAATATAAGATCTTTATTGATGACTTTGGAAGTGGATATTCAAACTTTATTTATCTTACTGAAATAAAAACTGACTATATTAAAATAGATGGCACTATTATAAAAAAGATACTTGAAGATGAAGTTTCATTTTTATTGGTAAAAAGTATTGTTGCTTTTGCAAAAGAAGCGAAAATAAAACTTGTAGCAGAGTATGTATGTAGTAAAGAGATTTTTGAGAAAGTTGAATCTTTAGGAATTGAGTACTCTCAAGGATATCATTTCTCTAAGCCAACTGCCTATGAAAAAAGTTAATAAGCATGATAATTTTAGACTTTGAAACAAACTCCCATAATGAACATGATGTAATAGAAGCAGCAGCTGTACGCTTAGAGCTAATTGATGGAGAATATGTACTAAAGGATAAGTTTCATAGATATTACCTTTCTCGTTATCCTGTAAACCAATACTCCTATGAAGTGCATAAGCTTACTCCTGAAGCTATTTTAAATATACGTAAAAAGTCAAATTATGCTTCTTATTTTAAAGAAGATGAAGATTTTGTTGAGTTTTGCTCTGGAGTTAAGACTTTGGTGGCCCATAATATAAGTTTTGAGCTTCGTCATTTAAGAGATATTGTAAAGTTTCAAAATCATATTTGTACTATGAAAGAGAATAAACAATTTGTAAAAGCCTTAAATAAAAATGGACAGATTAAAAACCCTACATTGGATGAGGTCTGTTTTTATTATGGAATTGATTTTGATGAAGATAAACATCATAGTGCCACATATGATGTAACTAAAACCTATGAGATTTTAAAAAGAATGAAAAGAAAAATTAGTAAATGACTATAAAGCATTTACTAATTCAACATCCAAATACTCATCTACTTTTTCAATAAAGTCTTCAAATGAAACAGTTCCTTTTTTATCAAAAAGTACAACTTCTTCTCCAAAATCATTTTTGATAAAATGATTTTCATCTTTTGTAACTTTCTCATAAAGTTCTTGCATATCTTCTGTAGAATCATCTTTATTAAACAAGAACCAATTTACTGTTGTATCTTCGATTCTAATTAGTCCATAAGTGTTTGATTCATCAACATAGTCTTGAATAGTTCCATTTTCAAAACTTGCACCTACTACTAAATCATTTTTGTTTAAAATCATTTCCATCATATCTTATCTCCCGAAGCTTCTATTAGTATCTCTTTTTGTTGTTTTTTTCTTTTTTGCTGCTTTTTTTGGCAGTTGAGCCTTATCTTTAGGCTTTTTAAATTTATCTCTTAAACCTTTCTTCTGACTAAGAGGTTTAGCTTTAAACCTTGCAACTCTAGGTTGTTTTTCTGTTAGTTCATATTCATCGTGGGTAAGTCTTGGTATATTTATGATTAGCTCTTTTTCGATTTCAGCCATCTGTTTGTACTCTTTTACACATAAAAGTGTTGTAGCAACGCCTGGGTTTCCTGCTCTTCCTGTTCTTCCTATTCTGTGTGTATAATCAACTACTGTTTCTGGTAGTTCAAAGTTTACAACATTTGGAAGTAGCTCTATATCAATACCACGTGCTGCAATATCTGTAGCAACTAGAACTCTTAATGTTTTAGTTTTAAATCCTTCAAGAGCTCTTGCACGAACTGGCTGTTTTATATCTCCATGAATACAAGCAGTCTTTAATCCATCTAGATTAAATTGTTCAGTTATTTCATCGGCTTTTGCTTTTGTATTTACAAATACTAGCACTTGTTCCCAATTCTCTGAGCCAATTAAATATGATAAAAATTCTACTTTTTTATCTTCATCCATTAAATATATTTGTTGGTCAATTATATCTACGCTTGAACGTTGAGATGAAACTTCTATTACTACAGGTTTATGTAAAAACTCTTTTGCAAGTTTTTTTATGTTTTGGTTTATAGTTGCAGAGAACATAGATATTTGTCTTGTTTTTGCACAGTTAGAGAATATTAGTTCAATCTCTTTTAAAAATCCCATTTCAAGCATAGTATCTGCTTCATCAAGAACTAGATTGTTTATACTTGACAAGTCTACAGATTTTGTATTTATATGGTCAATTAGTCTTCCAGGTGTTGCAACAAGTACATCAATCCCAGACTCTATTTTTCTTATCTGTTCTTTATGACTTAATCCTCCCACAACAATAGTTTGTTTAATATCTAAATGTCTTCCATAATATGAGATACTTTTTTCTATTTGTTTTGCTAATTCTCTTGTTGGAACTAAAATCAGACTTCTTAAAACTCTTTTTTTACTAGGGTCTGCATCTTTTGTCTCAAAAAGTTTTTGTAAAATAGGAAGTACAAAGGCAGCAGTTTTTCCTGTACCACTTTGTGCAGTTGCAATTACATCACTGTTTTTAAGTAAAACAGGTATTGCTTTTTCTTGAATATCAGTTGGATTTTCATATCCTTCTTCTTCAAGAGCTTTTTGTATTTGTGCACAAAGGTTCATAGTGTTGAATGTTTTGATAACAATTCCTTTTAGTTTTATATTTTAAAAGAGTGATTATATCAAATAGTGTATAATATCTCAATTTTAACTATCAAGAAAAGGTAAAGTATCAAAAAGTTTAAGAAAGTTCACGTAGAAATAACAAATATTTGTAATCTAAAATGTTCATTTTGTCCTCCAAAAACCCTACCAAATGTTACAATGCCTTTAGATAAGTTTGACTTACTAAATAAAGAGTTAGTAAATGTTACAAAAGAGCTAGCATATCATGTAGTAGGGGATCCACTAGTACTTTCAAATTTAAATGATTATTTAGATATTAGTAAAAAATATGCCCTTAAAGTAAATCTTACAACCACAGGATATAACCTAAAAGAAGAACAATATGAAACTTTAACAAATGATGCAATTAGACAAATAAATTTTTCTGTAAATTCATACAATGGAAATAGTCATAAAAATAGTTTAGATGAGTATTTAACTCCTATTTTTGACTTTTGTAAATATGCTTTAGAAAAAGAAGTTGATTTTTTCATAAATCTTAGAGTTTGGAATTTTGATGATGCAAAAAGCGCAAAAGAGTTTAATCGTGAGGTTTTTAAAAAAGCCTTTGAGTATTTTGATATAAGTTTAGATATTGACCAATTTTATGTGGCAAAACCTAAAAATATAAGAGTTGCAAGAAAAATATTTTTTAATTTTGATGATTATTTTGAATGGCCAAGCTTAGAAAATGAGTTTGTATCAAACAAAGGTTTTTGTTATGGTTTAGATTCTCACTTTGGAATATTAGCTAATGGTGATGTTGTTCCTTGTTGTTTGGACAAAGATGCTTGCATAAACTTAGGCAATGTATTTGAAGATGGATTGGAAAATATTTTGAAATCAAAAAGAGTAATAGATATAAAAGATGGTTTTAAAAATGGCGAGGTAATTGAAGAACTTTGCCAAAAGTGTTCATATAGAACAAGATTTGATAAATAAGGACTTATGTTGGGTGAAATAGAGTTAGTAAAAAAGAGTTTAGGTGATTTTTTTACACCTGCAATATTAAAGATTGCTATTATTCCACTTCTTATTACTGTCTTTGTAATGATTGTATTTTTTATGGGACTTGCGGATTATAGTCTATCTTCACTTGATCAAGTTATAATTCAAGTACAAAATGGAGAAGAGTTTACAGTTGATCCCAATGCACCATTTTATTATGTTTGGGCAGTTAATGTTTTGACCTTTCTTTTACAATATTCAATTACAGCTTGGTTAGCAGGTTTTTTACTTTTTACTATTGGTACACTATTTATATTATTCTTTTCTATTTTTACAACTTTGATTATTATTGGATTTTTAACTCCAATGATAATAGAAACTTTGAGAAAAAGAAACTATCCAAATATGGATTTAAAAGCTCATGGCTCAATCATTTCACCTATTTGGGTGGCAGTTAAAAGTATAGTTGTTATGCTATTTTTATTTATACTTTTTATACCTTTTTATTTTATACCTTTAGTAAATATAGTTGCTTTTAATTTACCAATATATTACTTTTTTCATAAGCTTTTGAATTTTGATATAACTTCTACGATGCTTAGTTCTGCTGAATATAAAGAGATATATAGAAATAAAAAGAATCTATTTAGAACTAGAACTTTAGCATTATATTTAATCTCTATGATACCTTTTATAACACTTTTTTCTACGGTATTTTATGTTGTTTATTTAACAAATGCATATTTTGTAGAGTTAGAAAAGATAAGACAAAATAGGCTAGATATTTAAGCGATATCCTGTGCCTTGAATATTTTTTAATATATCTTTTGGAAGCTTCTTTCGTAAGTTTTTAATAAAGAGTCTTAGGGCATTTTGTGTCATGACAGAGGTCTCTTCCCAAAGGATATTTTCTATTTCATGGTATGTTATTATTCGCCCTTTTACAATAAGCATTTTTAAAAATACATTCTCTTTTTTTGTAAGAATAAATTCTTCATTTGGGCCTTTTATTAAAGCTTTACTTTCGTCATAAATCCATGATGGAATAAGATTAAAAATAGTGCTATTTTCAAAACTATCAATAAATGCTTTAAATGCAAGGGTTAATTTCTCTTCTGTGATTGGTTTTACTATATATTTTACTAAGTGAAGTTCTGTAGCATCTAATAAATAATCTAAATCAGTATGTGCAGAAGTTATTATAACTCGAACCTTTGGATTTGTTTCTCTTATTTTTTTAACTAGTTCAAGTCCATTCATTTTTGGCATTTTTATATCTGTAATAATTAAATCAGGTTTCTTTTCTAAATATAATTTATAAGCTTCTTCGCCATCTTTAGCTAAGTATATGTCTTTAAACATACAATCAAGAATTTCAAAAATATTATTTTGAATACCAGCTTCATCTTCTGCATAAAGCAGGGTAAAACTTCTTAGTTGATTTACTAGAGTATAATCCATTGGATACCTTGTAATAAAAGATATGTTAAAATATATAATTATTATAAATGGAGTTAACTTGCCTTTAGTAACCGAAAAAAATATATCCAAAATAATCATATATGTTTTCATAGTAATTATGATAACTATGATATCACTTATATCATATTTTTACGTAAAAAACACTTATTCAGATTTTGAAATAGAGCTTAATAAGTTCGTAAATGACTACTATTCTAATCAAAAAGCACTTCTGAAAAAACAAATAGATGTTGTAAATGATATCATAAAATATAATGCTACAAAAAGTGGTAGTACGGAGCAAGAGTTAAAAAATGAAACAATACGACTTTTAAATAATATATCCTTTGAAACTTCAAGGGGTAACTATATTTTTGTTTATGAAATTTTAGATATGAATGGTGGCGATAAGTTTGCTAAATTATTAGTTAACCCTAACAGACTAGATTTGGTAGGTACTGTAATTTCTACAAATTATGAAGATGCAAATGGAAAAAAATTTAGAGAAGATTTTTTAAATGATATAAGAACAAAAGGTGAGTCTTTTACCCAATATGCATATAAAAAATATTTATCCCCTCAAATAAATCAGAAACTCTCATACTTTAAACTTTATGAAAATTGGAACTGGGTTATTGCAGTAGGGGTTTATATTGACGATATTGAAAATGATATTGCTATAAAAAAAGAAGATTTAAAAAGAAAAGTAAAAACACAAACTATTCAAACCATATTTTTATTTATACTATTTTTATCTATTGGGATAGTTTTGACTATACTTTTAAGTGAAAGAATAGATGAGTTTTTTAAAGAGTACCGATTAGCGGTAAAAGCAAAATCAGATGCCCTAATTGAATTAAATGAGACATTAGAAAAAAGAGTTTCAGAAGAGATTGAAAGAAATAGAGAACAAGAACAGTTACTAGTACAAAAATCAAGACTTATAGCTTTGGGTGAAATGATATCTAATATTGCTCACCAATGGAGACAACCCCTTTCTGAACTCTCATCGATTTTGATGAACATAAAATTTAAACATAGCATGGAAAAACTAGATAAAGAGTCTATGGATAAAAAATCAAAAGAAGCAGAAGTAGTAATAGACTACATGTCTCATACAATAGATGATTTTAGAAACTTTTTTTTACCCAAAAAAGACAAAGAAGAGTTTTATATAATTGATGCAATTAAATCTGTAATGACAATTATATCTTCAGCCTTGGAGTTTAATAACATAAAAGTAGTGGTAACAGTTGATGAGAAATTAAAATTAAATACTTATATAAATGAGTATGAACAAGTACTATTAAATATAATCTCAAACGCAAAAGATATTTTGATTCAAAATAATATTGAAAATCCTTTAATAAAAATATTTGCAGAAAAACAGGAAAATAATATCATCTTATATATAGAAGATAACGCAGGTGGGGTTGAAGTAAATCCAAAAAGTAAAATATTTGAACCTTATTTTACAACAAAAGGTGATAGTGATGGAACTGGTATTGGATTATATATGTCAAAAATAATTATTGATAAAAACATGAAAGGTAAATTAAGAGTTCGTAATACAAAAGATGGAGCTAAGTTCGTAATTAGTGTTCCTGCATAGATATAAAAAAAGGGTGATAAGAAATATCTTATCACCCTTTTTTATTTTCAATAGTTCAATTATCCTGCAAACATTAAGTCTGGTAAGAATAGAGCTATTTGTGGAATATAAGTAACTAATAATAGTCCCACTAAGATTGTCAATGTCCAAGGCAATGTTGCTACAATAACATCTTTTATGGACATCCCTGTAAGTCCAGAGGTTACAAATAGGTTTAGTCCAACAGGTGGCGAAACCATTCCTAACTCCATATTGATAGTAATTACAATACCAAAGTGAATAGGGTCGATTCCTAAAGCAACAGCAACAGGAAGTAAAAGAGGTACCATAATCATAATAATTGCTGATGGCTCCATAAATGACCCTGCAATGATTAACAGAATATTTACCATAAGTAGGAACATATATTTATCAACATTTGCTTCAATTAATGCTTCTGTGATTCCTTGTGGAATATTTTCAATTGTTAAGAAGTGAGCAAATAACATAGCATTTGCAATAATAAACATAATCATTGCAGTTGTTTTTGCTGATTCTAAAGCAGTTGTATAAAACTCAGTTAGTTTTATATCTTTGTAAACAAATACAGAGATGAAAAATGCCCAAATAGCAGCAACTGCAGCAGCTTCAGTAGGAGTAAATATACCACCATAGATACCACCAATAACAATTACAATTGTCATAAGACCCCATGAAGCGTCTTTCATTTTTTGTAATCTTTCTTTGAATGGTGCTGGCTCACTTCTTTTAAATCCTAATCTTACAGCTCCAATATATGTTACAACCATCATCATAATACCTAACATGATACCAGGAACAACACCTGCCATAAACAATCTTCCAATAGAAACTTCAGCAGTAACTCCATATACGATTAATACAATAGAAGGTGGAATTAAAATCCCTAACGAACCAGCAGTTGCAATTGTACCAACAGCATATTTTTTAGGATAACCAGCTTGCATAATTGCACCAAACATAATAGAACCAATAGCAACAACTGTTGCAGGAGAACTTCCTGAAACTGCAGCAAATATAATAGATGCAAAAATTGCAGAAATTGGTAATCCACCAGGTAAGTGTCCAACAATTGATTTAGCAAATTCAATAATTCTTTGTGCGGCACTTCCTTTACTTAGCAAGTTACCAGCTAAAATAAACATTGGAATAGCCATTAGTGAATAATGCTCAACTTTTTCAAATATCATTGAAGAGATTTCAATAGGAGAAATAGGAGTAAATAGCATCATAGTAGTAAATGTTGCAGCTCCTAAACAAATAGCAATTGGAGCTCCAATTATTACTAAAAAGAAAAATAATCCAAATAATACAGCTACACTCATAGCATTCCTCCTGTTTTCTTTTCGACTTCTTTAACCATCTCATTTAGATGTTTAACGTTTTCATTGTCTTTATTCTCTTTAGCACCCATTCCCATACCAGCTAAAACTTGTTCCGCTTCACTCTCTTTTAGGATTCTTTCATGATTTGTAGAAAGTATTGCATGAATTCTTTCTGCAACTCTAAATGCACCAAAAGCAAATGAAATAGGAATAACAAGATATATTATCCACATAGGCATATTCCATAAATCAATAGATCTTTCATCTAAAGGAATAATTACTTCAGTAATATATAGAATTCCATAATATGAAACCGCTACTAAAAATATAAATGTTGCTGTATGTGAAAGTATCAACATCCCCTTAGCAACTCTAGAAGGCACGTTATCTAATACTATTGTAACTGCAATGTGTGCATCTTTTTTGAAACAATATGCTGCTGCAAAAAAAACACTCCATAAAAATAGATAAATAGTTAGTTCTGTTGCCCACGTTAATGATGCATCAAAAACATATCTCGCTATAACATTAGTAAATGCAATAACAACTCCTGCTGCTATACCAAAAGCAGCAATCTTTTGGTTAATATGACCTATGATTTTGCTTAAAAGTTTTATCATTGTATCTCCCCCTTATTTTGTGTTAAGAGCACCGTTAATTAAATCTTCTCCAATTAAATTATCATCATAAAATTTAGGATAGATTTTACTAACAGCCTTTTTCCAAGCAGCTCTTTGTTCAGGTGTTAACTTGAAAATTTCAAGTTTACCAGTACTTTTTGCATAATCTTTGATTAAGGCAAATTGCTCATCATTTAATTCTTGAGCCCAGATTCTCTCTTGTTGTGTTGCTTCATTCATTGCTTGAACAACATCTTTTTGTAAATCTTCAGGTAATGTTTCCCAGAATTTTTTAGACATCACTACAAGGTAACCTAAATAACCATGATTTGAAATAGTTAGATATTTTTGAACTTCGTGGAATTTTTTTGTATAGATGTTAGAAATTGGATTTTCAGCTGCATCTATAACACCTTGTTGTAAACCAGAATAAACTTCAGAAAAAGGCATCATCTGAGGATTTGCATCAAGAGCATGGAATTGTTCTTCAAGTACTTTTGAAGACATAATTCTAAATTTTTGACCAGCAGCATCTTCTGGATTAATTAAAGGTTTTTTTGAAGATGATAATTGTTTAAAGTGATTATCCCAAAAGTTAAGTGCTACATAACCTTTTGCATTAATCATATCTTTTAATTTATCTCCTACTTGACTATCCTGAACTCTATGTAAGTGCCCCATATCATTGAAAAGAAAAGGTAAGTCAAATAGAGCTAATTGAGGAACAATTTTACCAAACTTAGAAAAAGATGGAGCTGCCATTTGAACAGAATTTAAAGTTAAAGCTTTTAAAACAGCATTATCTTTATAAAGTTGAGAAGATGGATAAACTTGAACATCAATCTTCCCCTCTGAAAGCTCTTCTAACCTTTTTTCAAAAAAGTTTGCAGCTTTCCCTTTTGGTGTATTTGGGCTTACAACGTGTGAAAATTTAAGCACGTATTGAGATGTACTTGATTCTACTTTAGACGTATCTTTAGAATCATTTACTTTACTATCTCCACACCCTGTGAGTAAAAGTAAAGAAGTAACAGTTGCAATACTTACAAAACTTTTCATAGCAATTTTCATTTTATCTCCTTATATAGTATATATAAATTATAATAAAAAGTTGTGTAGATGTTATGTATTCTGGGATAGAAATTTATAATATTTTGTAATAATTGTAGAGTTTTTTAAGTAGATGTATCATCGGTTATACCGATGATACATGAAGATATAAGAGGAAGTTCTTATTTAGTGCTAAGAGCACCTTCAATTAAGTCTTTACCAATTAAATCTTCGTCGTAAAATTCAGGGTAAATTTTACTAACTGCTTTTTTCCAAGCATTTCTTTGTTCTGTAGTTAACTCAAAAATTTCAAGTTTTCCAGTAGTTTTTGCATACTCTTTAATTTTGTCAAATTGTGAATCATTTAACTCTTGAGCATATTCTCTTTCTTTTTTAGTTGCTTCAATCATAGCTTGTGCAACATCTTTTCTTAACTCTGAAGGTAATGATTCCCAGAATTTTTTAGAAACAACAACTAAATAACCTAAATAACCATGGTTAGAAATAGTTAGATATTTTTGAACTTCATGGAATTTTTTAGTATAGATATTAGAAATAGTGTTTTCTTGACCATCAATAACACCTTGTTGTAAACCAGAATAAACTTCAGAGAAAGGCATCATTTGAGGGTTTGCACCAACTGCATGGAATTGAGCTTCAAGTACTTTTGAAGACATAATTCTAAATTTTTGTCCTTCTGCATCAGCAGGTTTAATTAAAGGTTTTTCAGAAGATGATAATTGTTTAAATCCATTATCCCAAAATGATAGTGCAACATATCCTTTTGCTGTAACTAGACCTTTTAGTTTTTTACCAACTTGACTATCTTGTACTCTATGTAAATGATCTATATCATTAAAAAGAAAAGGTAAATCAAATAGAGCTAATTGAGGAACAATTTTACCAAATTTAGAAAAAGATGGAGCTGCCATTTGAACAGAGTTTAAAGTTAAAGCTTTTAAAACAGCATTATCTTTATAAAGTTGAGAAGATGGATAAACTTGAACATCAATTTTACCACCTGAAAGCTCTTCTAATCTTTTTTCAAAAAAGTCTGCTGCTTTTCCTTTTGGTGTATTTGGGCTTACAACATGTGAAAACTTAAGTGTATATTCAGCTGCTAATCCCGAAGTTGCTAGTACTGCAGTTGCAACTGCACTCATTACTAATTTTTTCATTTATTCTCCTTGGTTTTTGTAGTTAGAAAAAGTATAATTAAAAGTTATGTAAAAGTTATGTAATTAATCCTATAAATTCAACAAATTTTAAGTTAGCGTAGCAATAAAATAGCATTTGTAAAAAATGAATATTTTGTTTATATACATATTAAGTAAAAACTTCTACACATCTTTATACTAGCCCTCTAAAGTCTATTTTAACCATTTTTTAAACATTTATTTTATACAATAGCCCACTTTTTATGGAATATAAATGGAAAAATTTTAAAAGGACAATAATGGGTTGTAATTTAGATTTACTAACATCTTTTAAAGACAACTGTGGTTTTGGTTTAATGGCTGATTTAAAAAATAGACCAAGTCATGGTAACTTAGAAGATGCTATCCATTCGCTAGAACGAATGATGCACAGAGGTGCAGTGGCAGCTGATGGTAAAACTGGAGATGGGTCTGGTTTATTATTATCTATGCCTGATAAATTTATGAGAAAGATTGCTTTTAATGAAGGAATCGATTTACCAGAATCTTATGCTGTAGCTATGATATTTTCGCAAGAAGATTCTGAGTTAGATGTATTTATAGATTTTTGTGAAAAAAATGATTTAAAAGTATTATTAACTAGAAAAGTTCCTGTTGATACAGAAGCTCTTGGAGAACAAGCATTAGAGAGTTTACCAAATATAATACAAGTATTTGTGCGACCAAATAGCTTAATGTCATCAAAAAGATTTGATGCTATGCTATATCTTACACGAAAAGAGTGTGAACATAAATTAAGAGATAAAAAAGATTTTTATATTCCAACTTTTTCATCAAAAGTGATTGCTTATAAAGGGCTGATTATGCCTACTCATATCAAGCATTTTTATATTGATTTAAGAGATGAAGACTTTCAAATTTCATTTGCACTATTTCATCAAAGATTTTCAACAAATACTCTTCCAAAATGGAAATTAGCGCAGCCATTTAGATCTATTGCTCACAATGGTGAAATTAACTCAGTTGAAGCAAATAGATTTAATGTAGAAGTTAAATCAGAACTAATAAAATCTGAAGTATTTAGTGATGAAGAGATTCAAAGAATATTACCTATTTTACAAATAGGTTCATCTGATTCTGCTTCTTTAGATAATATGTTTGAATTTTTAATTGCAAATGGTGTTGACTTTTTCAAAGCTGCACGTTCGTTAGTTCCTGCACCTTGGCAAAATGCACCACAAATGGATTCAGATTTAAGAGCATTTTATGAATATGTATCTACTGCAATGGAAGCTTGGGATGGACCAGCAGCAGTATCTTTAACAGATGGTAGACATATTGGATGTTTAATTGATAGAAATGGATTAAGACCAGCAAAATATGTGATTACAAAAAGTCACAAGATGTATATTACTTCTGAGTATGGTACATTAGAAATTGATGAAAATAATATCTTAGAGAGAGGTAGATTACAATCAGGTCAAATGATTGGTTTAGATTTAAATCATGGAAAAGTTTTAAAAGAGGATGATATTAATGATTATCTAAAATCTTCTCAAAACTATGTTCAATGGTTAACTAAAGATATGGAATATTTGCAAGAGTATATCGATGAATCTTTCTTAGATACAACAGATTATAAAGTCAAAGAGCTTGAAACAAAACAAAAATATTTTAATATTACATATGAAGTATTAGACCAAGTAATTGAGCCAATGGCAAATGATGGTAAAGAACCAGTTGGATCTATGGGTGATGATACTCCAATGGCATGTTTTTCAAAAGTAAATAGAAATTTTACTGATTATTTTAGACAAAAATTTGCACAAGTAACAAATCCTCCAATTGACCCTTATAGAGAAAAAGTTGTGATGTCTTTAGAGACAGGATTTGGACCTATTCATAATATTTTGGATGAGAAACCAGAATATGCAAAAAGATTAAAAGTAGCAAGTCCTATTTTAATGAAAGAAAAATATGATGTATTGAGATCTTTTGGGGATAATACAAACCCAAGATATAACTCTTATTATAAAAATAAGGTTTTCTCAACAGTATTTAAAAAAGATTTAAAAGCTTCATTGGAAGTTTTAGCATTAAAAGTTATTAAATCTGTAAATGAAGATAATACATCTGTTGTAATATTGGATGATAGAAAAGGTACTAAAGATAATAAAATAATTCCAGCAGCTATGGCAGTTGGATATTTAAATAAAAGACTTTTAGAAGTAGGAATTAGACATCAAGTATCAATAGTAGCTGTAACTGGTGAAGTTTATGATGCTCATATGGCTGCAGTTCTTATTGCATATGGTGTTACTGCTATTTATCCATACATGATGTATGCTTCTGTTGTTTCACTTTTTGGTAGAAAAGAAATTACAAAATATGAGATGCAAAGATTACTTAAAAATACTCAGAAATCTGTAAATTCTGGATTATTAAAAATTATGTCTAAAATGGGTATATGTACGATTGCATCATACAGAAACTCTACACTATTTGATGTAATTGGTTTAAGTGATGAAATTATCAATGATTGTTTCCATGGAAGCCATTCGGACTTATGTGGTCTTACATATGATGATATAGAAGAGAGAATTGAAAAAATTCATTTTAATGCATATTATGATGATACTTATATGTTCCCTCTAAATTTAGGTGGTTTTTATAAATATATCAATGGTGGTGAATATCATGATTATGGTCCTGCTACTACTCTTGCAATGCACAATAAACAAGCAAGTGAAAAAGAAGAGATTACCGATTTTGATAAATTAAGAGAATTGGTAAATAAAAGAGATAAAAAATTTATTAGAGATTTCTTTGAATTCAATTCAGATAAAAAGTCAATTGATATTAGTGAAGTTGAGCCTTTAGCAGATGTATTTAAGAGATTTGCAACTGCTGCAATGTCTTTAGGTTCTATCTCTCCTGAAGCTCATGAAGCAATGGCAACTGCCATGAATACAATTGGTGGTATGAGTAACTCAGGTGAGGGTGGTGAAGACCAAAAAAGATTTGGAACAATTAAAAACTCTAAAATCAAACAAGTTGCTTCTGGTAGATTTGGTGTAACACCAGGTTATTTAAGAAGTGCTGAAGAGATTCAAATTAAAGTTGCACAGGGTGCAAAACCAGGTGAGGGTGGACAACTTCCAGGTCATAAGGTAACTCCATTAATTGCATCATTGAGACATACTGTTGCAGGTGTTACTCTTATTTCACCTCCTCCTCACCATGATATTTACTCTATTGAGGATTTAGCTCAGTTAATATTTGATTTAAAACAAATTAATACAGAAGCAAAAATCACAGTTAAATTAGTATCAACTATAGGTGTTGGAACAATTGCTGCGGGTGTTGCAAAAGCATATGCAGATAGAATTGTAATCTCTGGTGCTGATGGTGGAACAGGAGCTGCTCCTCTTACATCTATTAAGCATACGGGTAATCCTTGGGAAATGGGACTTTCTGAAGCTCACAATGCTTTAAAAGCTAACAGCTTAAGAGAGTCTGTGCATCTTCAAACTGATGGTGGTTTAAAAACTGGTCTTGATGTTGTAAAAGCTGCGATGTTAGGTGCTGAGTCATATGGTTTTGGTACAGCGGCTCTTACTCTTCTTGGTTGTAAGATTTTAAGAATATGTCATACAAATAAATGTTCTGTTGGTGTTGCTACTCAAGATGAAGATTTAAGAGCTCACTTTACAGGTACAGTTGAAAGACTTATCTCTTATTTTACATTTATAGCTGAAGATGTAAGAAATATACTTGCTACATTGGGTTATAAATCTGTTGAAGAGATTGTTGGTAGAAGTGATTTATTAAAAATTATTGATGATGAGTTTGCACAAAAATTTGACTTCCAAAATGTTTTAAGAAGAATTGATGGAATTGATACTTGTCAAAAAGAAAAAAATGAACCATATGATAAAAATGAGTTTGAAAAAGAGCTACTTAAAAAAGTACATAGAACAATAGAAAATCCTAAAATGCCAATAAAAATTAAAGAGACTATTTGTAACTTAAATAGATCATTTGGTACTTTGATTTCTGGTGAAATCGCAAAATATTATGGAGATAAAGGTTTACCTGAAAACTCTATTAATTTTGAACTTACAGGAATTGCTGGACAATCATTTGGAGCTTTATTATCAAAAGGTATGAACTTAAATCTTTATGGTGCAGCAAATGATTATGTTGGTAAAGGTATGAATGGTGGGAAAATTATTGTAAATACTCCGCACCAAGGTCCAGAGTTTGCAGGTGCAGGTAATACATGTTTATATGGTGCAACTGGTGGAAAGCTTTATGTAAGAGCAGCTGCTGGTGAAAGATTTGCAGTTAGAAACTCAGGATGTATTGCAGTTGTAGAAGGAACAGGAGATAATGCCTGTGAATATATGACAGGTGGTATTGTTGTTATATTAGGTGATACAGGTATCAACTTTGGTGCTGGTATGACAGGTGGATTAGCATTTGTATATGACCCACAAAAAGCTTTTGTAGATAAAATGAATCAAGAGTTAATTGAAGCTGTTAGAATTGATACTGATGATACAGAGAGAGAAAGATTATATTTAAAAAGATTATTAATGGATTATGAAAACGAGACTGAATCTGAGAGAACTCAATTTATTTTAGAGAACTATAGAGCAGAGATAAGAAACTTTTGGCTTGTAAAACCAAAAAATATGACAGTGCTACCATTAGATCCGGATAAGGGAGATTAAGATGTTAAACTTTACAAAATTTGAAAGAATTAATCCTGAAAAAAGAGATGTTTTACAAAGATTAAAAGATTTTGGTGAGATATACGAAGTTTTTGAAAAAACTAAAGCAAGAGAGCAAGCTGACAGATGTATGCAGTGTGGAGATCCATATTGTCATACAGGATGTCCATTAGGAAACTATATTCCTGCATGGCTAAAACAAACTGCAACTAAAAATCTAGACTTGGCATTTGCCTTATCTAATGAGACATCTCCTTTTCCTGAAATTTTAGGAAAAATTTGTCCACAAGATGTTTTATGTGAAGGTGCCTGTTCTTTAAATACTGGACATGGTGCAATATCTATTGGAGCTATTGAAACTTATATTAGTGAAAAAGCTTTTGAAAATGGAATGGAACCAAAATATCCAGGTGTTACAAGTGATAAAAAAGTAGCAATAATAGGTTCAGGACCTAGTGGATTATCTGCAGCAACATTTCTTTTAAGACGTGGTATTGGTGTAGAGTTATTTGAAAGATCTGATAGAGCAGGTGGTCTTTTAACTTATGGAATTCCAGGTTTTAAACTTGACAAAAATGCAGTTCAAAGAAGAGTTGACTGGCTAATTAGTGCTGGTATGAAACTACACTTGAATTGTGAAATTGGAAAAGATAAAGCTGCAAAAGATTTAGAAAAAGAGTTTGATGCAATTTATTTAGGAGTTGGAGCAACTTTAGGTAATTATATAGGAATAGAGGGTGAAAAGTCTTCTAATGTTCATTTGGCTATGGATTTTTTAACAGGTATTCAAAAAAGAAACTTTGGTAATACAACTGAAAAGTTTATTGATGTAACTGATAAGAATGTTATAGTTATTGGTGGTGGTGATACTGCTATGGACTGTGTGAGAACATCTGTTAGGGAAGGTGCTAGAACTGTTAAATGTCTTTACCGAAGAGATGAAGCAAATATGCCTGGGTCTAAAAAAGAGGTTGTAAATGCAAAAGAAGAGGGTGTAGAATATCTATTTAATGTATCACCTAAATCTTTTGTGGTTGAAGATGGAAAAGCCGTTAAAATTGAATTATTAACTACATCAATGAGTGAACCTGATGAATCAGGAAGACAAAAAGTAGTTATTAATGAAGGTAGTGAATATTTTGAAGAGGCTGATGTAATTATTCTTGCATTAGGTTTTAAACCAGAAGTTCCTGCATTTTTTAATGAATTAGGTGTAAATACAAACTCTTGGGGTGGCGTAGATACAAGTAATTACGTAACCTCAAATAAAAAAGTATTTGCAGGTGGTGATTGTCAAAGAGGTGCCCATTTAGCTGTAACAGCATCACTTGATGGTAGAGAAGCTGCAAAAGTTATTGTTTCAAATCTTGCATAAAATATGAGAGTATTTAATACTCTCATATACTAAAATAAATAGTTCCCAACCTTTAAAACTCTTTAAATTTCTTATTATTATTGAAACTATATAAAATATTGTTGTAATTAAAGAAATTATTAATAAATATTAGGTTATAACTCCATAATTTAATTTAAAAAATGGGGAAGTTAATATGTCTTTAATAATTACGGATGAGTGTATTGCGTGTGATGCTTGTAGAGAAGAGTGTCCTAATACTGCAATCGAAGAAGGGGATCCAATTTATATAATAGACTCAGATAGATGTACAGAGTGTGTTGGTCATTATGAAGAACCAGCATGTGTTGAAGTTTGTCCAGTAGATTGTATTATAGTTGACCCAGACAATCAAGAAACAATGGAAGAATTAAGATTCAAATTTAAACAGTTAGAGGAAGAAGAGGTATAACAAATGGCTAAAGTTACAACTGTTATAGACATTGGGTCTAACTCAATGCGTATGGTTGTAATGGAAAAAAGCAGCCGATTCTCCTTTCACCTTGTAAATGAAACAAAAGCTAGAGTAAAGATTTCAGAAGGCTCTTATGAAAATGGTGGGAACCTACAAGAAGTTCCCATGCAAAGAGCATATAATGCTTTGAAATCATTTTTAAGTATTTCAAAATCTTTAAAATCTAGAAAAATATTCTGCGTAGCAACCTCTGCTATGAGAGATGCCCCCAACTCTAAAATTTTTGTAAATAAAGTAAAAAATGAATTAGGTCTTGATATTAAAGTAATTGAAGGTGCTAAAGAGGCTTATTATGGTGGAGTGGCAGCTTTAAACCTTATAGATTGCAATGATTTTGTAACAGTTGATATTGGTGGTGGTTCAACAGAGTTTGCAATAGTAAAAAATAGAAATATTGAGCATGTAATATCTTTGGATATAGGAACAGTAAGATTAAGTGAATTATTCTTTAATAAAAATGATATTACTGGTGCACAAAAGTATATACTAAATAAACTAGAAGAGCTAAAAGCTTGTGGTTATGAAATACCAAGCACAGTAATAGGTATTGGAGGTAGTATAAGAGCTTTAAGTAAAGTAGTAATGAAAAAAAGTAGCTATCCACTAGATGTTATACATGGCTTTACTTATAATGTTGCTATAAATAACTATATATTTGACTCTATACTTAATGCAAAGAATACTAATACATTAAAAATAATTGGTGTAAAAAAAGAGAGATTTGATACTATCAAAGAGGGAACTTTCATATTTAGTACTATTTTAAATGAGTTAAATACCCAACAAGTAATTACTTCTGGTGCAGGGGTAAGAGAAGGTGTTTATTTAACTGATTTATTAAGAAACTCAAATTGTAAGTTTCCAAGTAATTTTAATGTAAGTGTTAGAAGTCTGTTAGATAGATTTGAAGTTGATGGCAAAATAAGTTCATACAATGGTTCTAATGCCTCAAAAATATTTGATGCCTTAAAGCCCCTTCATGATTTAGATGATAAGTATAGAACTTTACTTGTAATTGCATCTAAATTACACTCAATTGGAAATAGTTTAAACTATTATAAGGGAAATGATAATACAGCAGATTTTATCTTAAATGGATTGAATTATGATATTTCACATAGCTCTAGAATAATAGTTGCACATATTATAAAGTTTTCAAAAAAATCATTGCCATTACAAGCAGATATTCATAAATATGAGTTACTTCTTCCTTCCCTTGAAGTAATGCAATGGTTATCTTTTATGATCTCTTTAAATCTTCTAATAAATCAAGACCTATCTTCTCCAAAAGTAGAGTATAAATTAAAAAATAGTAAACTACATATTGAAATGCAAGAAGATATTTATTTAGTTAAAAGTGAACTAGATAGATTGCAAATGCCTAAGGGTGTAAAAATCAAAATAAAGTAGTTTATGAATCAAATAAAAAGATTAGCAATTGTAAAACTCTCAGCAATGGGTGATATTATTCACTCTATGGTTGCCTTACAATTTATTAAAAACAACTATCCAGATATTTTGATAGATTGGTTTGTAGAAGAGAGCTTTGCACAAGTTTTAGAAAATAATCCTCACATCAATAATATATATAAAGTAAATCTAAAATCAATAAAAAAGAATAAACTTGAAATTTTTAATCAAATAAAATTAATCAAAAACTATTCAAAAAATAGTTATGACTTAGTAATAGATGCACAAGGTTTAATAAAATCAGCAATAGTATCAAAACTACTAGGTAAAAATGTAGCAGGCTTTGATAAAAACTCTATTAGAGAAAAATGTGCCTCAACTTTTTATAATAAAAAAGTATCAATAGCTTATGATGAAAATACAATTGATAGAAATGTAAAAGTGTTATCTGACCCTTTAGGTTTTGATATAAGATCAAAAATGATTTTAGAAAAAGAGCCTTTTTTATTTTATAAAGATGAAGATCCTATTATTTATGATTTTTTAGATGATAAAAAGAAGAATATATTATTTGTTATTGGCGCAAGTTGGCAAAGTAAGATATACCCTAAAGAAAAGTTTGCTAAAATAATAGATAATTTAGATGAAAATTGTTTAATTGTTTGGGGAAGTGATTCTGAAAAAAATAATGCAAGTTTTATATCAAATATTTCAAAAGGAAAGGTTCTTCCCAAATTGGATTTAAATAGTTTAAAAGCTTTGGTTAGTAGGTGTGATTTAATTGTAGGAAACGATACTGGTCCTACGCATATGGCTTGGGCATTAAATATACCCTCTATAACACTTTTTGGAAATACACCAGGGTATAGAAATACATATCAAACAAACATAAATAAAGTTATTGAATCAAGTAGTGATGTAAATCCTTTAAAACTAAATAGGGAAGATTTTTCTATTATTGATATTGATGAACAAAAGATTATAAATATGGTTAAGAGATTATTGAATGAAGCGTAAGATTAAGGACTATTTTCGGTATTTTCTTTACCGATTATTTCAATTTATATTTTTAATTATGCCTAGATGTGTAATGAAAAAACTTCTTGAAATATTAGTTTCATTAGTCTTTAAATTTAATAAAAAACACAACCAAATAGCAATGGCTAATTTAGATTTAGTTTATGGTGATAGTTTAGACATAAATAGAAAGCATGAGATTCTTTACAACTCTTATAAATCATTAATTTTTAATATGTATGAGTATATGGAAAATCAAACATTGAAAAAAGATAAGATACTTGAGAAAGCAGATGTTATCAATGCTGAAATTATTGAAAAAGCAATTAAAGATAAAAGAAAAATCATATATATGACAGCACACTATGGGGGATGGGAATTGTCTTTGCCTTATGTTGCCTTGAAGTTTGGAAAACTAGCCGTAGTTAATCGTAAAATGGATAATCCACATATTCACAAACTCTATGAAGAAGTTAGAGGTCGAAACAATATTACTATGCTTGAAAAAAAAGAGGCTGCAAAAGGAATGATAAAAGCATTTAAAGAAAATAAAGCAGTCACAGTAGTAATTGATCAACACATTGGTCGTGGTTCAGAAGTTGAATTTTTGGGACATAAAGATATAGCAACGGACGTAACCTCACGATTGGCATTGAAGTTTGATGCGATTATTATTCCTATTTTTACATTGTGTAATGATTTTAGAAACTATACAATCAAGGTATGCGAACCTATTGATATAAGAACTTTAGAGTTTAAAACAGATAATCATGTAGATGAACTTACTCAAATGCAAACAGATATAATAAGTAAACAAATTCTTGAAGTGCCAGATTTTTGGTTTTGGCAACATAAACGTTTTAAGAAATATCATGAATATATGTATAAAAAGAATCAAAATGCATAAGTCATTGATTGAAGTTGCAAAAGAAGAGGTTATCACAAATCCCCATGAAATTTTCAGTATAACTTATAAAAATGAGAAATATTGGGTCAAAAAAGCACGAGCTACTCAATCAAAATGGAATCATCGCTTTTTTTATTTTCTATTTCCATTTGATGCCTTGATACCCTCAGAGAGTAAAACAGGAGTTCAATGTATTGAACATGAAACTTCAAAACTTGATATCTTTCGTGCACACGGCATCAATACCCCTGCAGTTATTTATAAAAATGATGAGTTTTTTATTTTAGAAGATTGTGGCGAGACACTTAATACACTTACACGAGATAAATCTATTAGTGAAGAGAAGATGTACTATTATATGGATAAACTACTTTTTGAATTGGCAAAAATACATAAAGTAGGGCTGTATCATGGAGGGGCACAAACTCGAAATTTTACATATAAAGAGGCTAAAGTGTATGCAATTGACTTGGAAGAGAGTTTTAATCCTAATATTGACATAAAGGTTTTACAGTTTCGTGACTTTACACTTTTACTACTCTCTTTTGTAAAAATACGGGTTAACTTTGATTTGGATTATAATTATGTTATTCGAAAGTATGTTGAGTTAAGTGGAAATAAAGAGGTTCTTAAAAAATTGAAAAATATAGCTAATAAAACCTCTTTTTTAATCTATTTAAGTGAACTAAAGTTTATAAAAAAAGTATTGGGCAGTGATGTAAAAGGATTTTCCAAACTTCTAAAAATTTTAAAATCATTATAAAAGAGTTAAAATGGAACAAAAAATTAAAAAAGTATTAATTATAAGATGTGGAGCTTTAGGTGATTTAGTTTATTCTACTTCAGTCATCGATGCTTTACGTTATGAGTATGGAGAAAATACACAGATTGATTTTTTGACAACACCTATAAATGCGCAATTATTTAAAAACGATCCACGGGTTAATCAATTATTTTTTTTAAAGCATAAAAAGTTTCCTATTTTATTAAGTCCTCAAAAACAGGCACTTATTAAGCACTCTAGAAATTATCCTTATGATCTTTTGATTAATTTTGAGATGGGAAAACAGTTTAAGTCTTTGGTAGAAAAAGTAGAAGCTAAAAAAAAATCAGGATGGTTTTCTGAAGAAATCCATATTACAAAAACACATATGGTTGAAATTTGTAAAGAGTTTTATAAAAGTTCAATTTCCCAAGAAAATATGAATAAATCATTTCCAAAACTTTTTGGTGCTAATTTTGAAGAGGTTAAAAATAGGTTTAATTTACCTGATAAATATCTTGTATTTAGTCCTAGTAATTCACATAACAGAAAAAAAGGCTTAAACTATAGAGCCTGGCCTCATAAACATTGGAAAAAACTTTTGTCGCTGGTTCCCAATAACATGCCAGTTGTATTAATTGGAGCTAAAGGAGAAGAGGCTTTTTTTGAACCTTTAAAACCATATAGTAAGAATGTGATAGATTTAGTAAGTAAAATGAGTATTCCCATGATGATAAGCGTGGTAGAACATGCAAAGGCTTTGGTAGTTACAGATACAGGGACAGCTCATATTGCATCAGCTGTTAATACACCCGTTTTTTGTCTTATTGGTCCTACACCAAGTGAAGAAACCGGTCCATATAAAACACCCTTCAATCAAGTTGAAGTTATTAAGGCAAATCTTCCTTGCAGTCCATGTTATAAAACTGAAGTAATGAAAGAGTGTCAATTTAATGAATGTATGGAAAAAATTACACCTGAAAAAGTCATTAATAGGTTATCTTTAGCAAACATATTATAAAATAAATAACTATATAAAAGAAAGAAGAGAGATATGAAGGGAATTATATTAGCAGGTGGAAGCGGTACACGATTGTATCCAATTACAAAAGGTGTATCAAAACAACTTGTTCCTATTTATGATAAACCTATGATATATTATCCACTTTCAGTTTTAATGCTTGCAGGAATTAAAGAGATTCTTATCATCTCTACACCTCATGATTTACCACGATTTGAAGACCTTTTAGGAAATGGAACTAACTTAGGAATGAAATTTTCTTATGTAGAGCAGCCAAGTCCTGATGGATTAGCACAAGCCTTTATCTTAGGAGAAGAGTTTTTAAATGGTGATGATGCCTGCTTGGTACTAGGTGATAATATTTTCTATGGTCATGGCATGACAAAACTTTTAGCACAATCTGTACAAAACGTAAAAGATGAAAACAAAGCAACTGTGTTTGGGTACTACGTTAAAGACCCTGAACGATATGGAGTTGCAGAGTTTAATGAAAATGGAGATGTTATCTCTATTGAAGAAAAACCTGAGGAACCAAAATCAAACTATGCAGTTGTAGGACTATATTTTTATCCTAATGATGTGGTTAAAAAAGCAAAAAACGTCAAGCCATCTGCACGAGGTGAGTTAGAAATCACAACTTTGAATCAAGACTATTTAAATGAAGAGCGATTAAAAGTAGAGTTGATGGGAAGAGGGTATGCATGGTTGGACACAGGAACTCATGAGAGCTTACTTGAAGCCTCATCATTTATTCAAACCATTGAAAACAGACAGAGCCTTAAAGTGGCATGTTTAGAAGAGATTGCTTATGAGATGGGATATATTACAAAAGAGAAGCTTTTAGAACTAGCAGAACCACTAAGAAAGAATCAGTATGGGCAGTATTTAATTACACGGGCGAATCAAGGACGAGGAATTAAGTAGTGCAGTTTATACGAACAGAAATTTCAGATGTAGTGATTTGTGAACCTATTGTTCATGGTGATGAGAGAGGATACTTTGTAGAAACATTTCGATCAGATAAGTTAGAAGAGTTTTTAGGATATACAATCAACTTTTCTCAAGACAATGAATCTAAAAGTTCACGAGGTGTTTTACGAGGTTTACACTATCAATTGGCTCCTCATGCACAAACAAAACTTGTACGAGTAATTGAGGGAAAAGTTTTAGATGTGGCTGTGGATATACGAAAAGAGAGTTCAACCTTCGGCCAACATGTGGCTGTGGAGTTAAGCGGTGAAAATAAACGACAACTTCTTATTCCAAGAGGCTTTGCTCATGGGTTTGTGGTTTTAAGTGAAACGTGTACCTTTGCTTATAAGGTGGATAACTACTACAGTCCTGAGTGTGACAGAGGAATTGCTTTTGATGACAGTGATTTAAATATCGATTGGAGAATCCCACATGAAGAGCTACAGTTGTCTCCTAAAGATAGAGTACAACCTAAGTTAAGTCAAACCAATGACTTATTTGACTTTGGAGTTAATTACTATGTCTGATGTTTTAAATATTTTAGTTACAGGTTCTAATGGACAGCTTGGCAGTGAAATTAAAGAACTTGCACCTCAATATAAATATAATTTCTTTTTTACTTCTAAAGATGACTTAGACATATCAAATAAAGAAGATGTGAAGGCACTTTTAGAGGCAAAAAATATTGAAGTTATTATCAATTGTGCCGCATATACTGCAGTTGATAATGCAGAAGATGATTTTGAAATAGCAGATGAAATAAATCATTTTGCTGTTAAAAACTTAGCTTCTCTTGCAAAAGAAAAGAGTATTGTCCTGATACATATTTCAACGGACTATGTCTTTGATGGAACAAATTGCACTCCTTATAAAGAGAGTGATACTACTAATCCTAATGGAGTGTATGGTAAAACAAAACTTGATGGTGAACAAGCAATGCAAGAAGTGAATCCCTCAGACTCTATTATTATAAGAACATCGTGGGTCTACTCTTTTTATGGGAATAATTTTGTTAAAACAATGTTGAGACTTGGAAAACAGAGAGATGGTTTAGGTGTAATATTTGATCAAGTTGGAACACCAACATATGCCAAAGATTTGGCAAAAACTATTTTAGATATTCTTCCCCAAATTAAAAATAAGAATGTAGAGGTATACCATTATTCAAATGAAGGTGTCTTATCGTGGTATGATTTTGCTAAAGAGATTATGAAAATGGCCAAAATAAAATGTGGTATTAAACCACTTGAAACTTATCAATATCCTACTAAAGCTGTAAGACCTCATTATTCTGTATTAAATAAAGCAAAGATAAAATCTACTTTTGATATTGAAATTCCCTTTTGGAAAGATGGTTTAGATGATTGCCTTAAAAGATTAAATGAGAGAAAGTAGGAGTATAGCAAATAATGTTTGATAATAATAAATCAATTTTAGTAACAGGATGTGCGGGTTTTATTGGCAGTAACTTTGTCCCATACTTTTTAGACAGATATAAAAACTATAATATCATCAATTTAGATTTACTCACCTATGCAGGAGACTTAGAAAATTTAAAAGAGTGTGAAGATAATGCACGTTATAAGTTTATCAAAGGGGATATTTGTAACCGTGAACTCGTGGAGTTTATATTCAGTGAATATAATATTCAAGGAGTCATTCACTTTGCAGCAGAATCTCATGTTGATAACTCTATTAAAAATCCAGGCATATTTGTACAAACCAATGTTAATGGTACTTTTACCCTGATTGATGTTGCATATAAATATTGGATGGAAAAGCCATTTATTTATAACGAGCAATATAAAAATTGTCGATTTCATCATATTTCAACCGATGAAGTGTATGGGACACTTTCTGAAAACCCAAAAGAGTTATTTACAGAAACTACACCGTATGCTCCAAATTCCCCTTACAGTGCCAGTAAAGCAAGTAGTGATATGATTATTCGTGCCTATAATGAAACGTATGGGTTAAATACCGTTATTACAAATTGCTCAAATAACTATGGTCCAAAACAACATGATGAAAAACTCATCCCTACAATTATAAGAAAAGCATTGGCAAATGAACCTATACCAATTTATGGTGATGGAAAAAATATACGGGATTGGTTGTATGTGCTTGATCATTGTAAAGGGATTGATATGGTTTATCATACAGGTAAAAACAGTGAAACCTATAATATTGGTGGAAGAAATGAGCGAACAAATCTGCAAATTGTAAATAAAATTTGTGAAATACTGGATGAAAAGGTTCCTTCAGAGAAGTCATATAAAAAGCTTATTACATTCGTAGAAGATAGAGCAGGTCATGATAGACGCTATGCAATTGATGCAACGAAGTTAGAAAATGAACTTGCTTGGAAAGCAGATGAGAATTTTGACAGTGGAATTGTCAAAACCATTGAGTGGTATTTGGAGAAATATAAAGGAAAACTATGTTAATTAAAGCTCAATATTCCGAGGGTGCAGATCGTAATGAAATGATTAGATTTATAACTAATTCTCCAAAGACTTCACTTGAAGTTGGTTGTAGAGAAGCTAAACATTCGAAGTTATTGAAAGAAACATTTCCTTCTTTAAAAGAGACATGGGGAATTGAACCAGATAATAATGAAATCTTAATAAAACAAGCAGAAACTAATTTAGATTATTTTATTAATGATTATCTTACTACAGATACGCCAGGCTTATCAAAAAAATATTTTGACTTAATAGTTTTTAATGATGTATTAGAACATATGTATGATCCTTGGGAAGTATTAATTATGACTAAAGAGTTATTAACTGAAAATGGTATTATTGTAGTTTCACTACCTAACATCAGACATAGAAGTGTATTAATTGATTTGATTTTTAAAGATAAATTTGAATATAAAGATCAAGGAATTTTAGATGTTACACATATTCGATTTTTTACAGAAACAACGATGAAAAAGCTTTTAGCTGATTGTGGTTATGAAGTTTTAAAAATCGAAAATACTGTTGATTATAAAAACAAACCATTAAAAAGGGTTTTGAAGAAAATAAGGTATCTTATTACACCTAAAGTTTTCAGATCTATTAATATCTGGCAATTTGGTATTACTGCAAAAGTTAAATAAAAGAGAATTGATGAAAAATAATTTACCTAAATGTAGCATAATAATTTCAGTATACAAAGATACCAAAAGTCTAGATATAATTTTAGAGAGTTTATCTGAACAAACAATTGTTCCTAATGAAGTTATTGTATCAGAAGATGGTGACAGTAAAGAGATGTCCGAGTATATTCCTATTGCTCAACAAAGATATGAAAACTTAAATATACAACATTTATTTCAAGAAGATATAGGATGGAGAAAAAACAGAGCTCTCAACAGAGCGATTGTTGCTGCGTCAAATGAGTATTTAATTTTTATTGATGGTGATTGTGTTCCTTACTCTACATTTATTGAAGGACATTTAAAAAGTGCACAGCAAAACATGGTTTTATGTGGTAAACGGTTTGAAATGGGTGAAAAGATAAGTGAGAGAGTAAAACAGAGAGAATTAAAGGTATCTAAAATTGGAAAAAACTTTTTATGGTATTTACCTACATTATTAAAAGATGATGTACGGCATCCTGAAGATGGATTAACTTTTTCTCCTAATAGCTGGATAAGTAAATTAATCCATAAAAGATATGTAAGACACATAGTAGGGTGTAACTTCTCTTGTTTTAAAGAGGACTTCTTAAAAATCAATGGTTTTGATGAAACATTTGTTTTGCCTTGTGAGGGGGAAGATGTAGACCCAAGTTGGAGATTTAGAGAAGTTGGAGTTGAATTAAAGTCGTGTAGAAATGTTGCTAATATTGCACATATTTATCATAAAAAAAGATTTGGTAATGATGAGGGTGCAATAAACAGAGCTATTATGGAAAAGAATAAAAAAGAAAATTTTTTCTATTGTAAAAATGGTATTAATAAGGAAGGTGAATAGTTGAGTTTAACATTGACATTAAGAAAAATAAATTATAAATTTATATTAAACTATTTTATTGTTGCATATGCTTTTTGCTTACCTATTTCAAAAGCTGGAATTTCACTTTTTGGTGGTCTTCTTATCTTATTTTGGCTACTTGATGCTAATTATAAAGAAAAGTATTATGCAATAAAAAACAATACATTAATTCTATCTTTAATAGCTTTTATTAGTTTTAGTGTTTTATCTGTTTTTTGGAGCTCTGATACTTTTTTTGCTTTAAGTTATTTAAAAAAATATTGGCATTTATTTCTTATTATTGTTATTTATACTTCTTTGGATAAAAAGTATATTAAATATATCTTTTCTAGCTTTTTAGCAGGTATGTTTATTAGTGAAATTATATCATATGGAATTTTCTTTGAATTTTGGACAAAGGAAGGGGTAAGTCCAAATGACCCTAGCCCCTTTTTAGATCATACCAGCTATAGTGCATTACTTGCATTCACCATATTTATTCTAATGTATAAAATTATGTTAATAACAAATATTAAATGGCGTATTTTTTATTTAATTTACTTTTTTACAGCAGTTTCAAATTTATTTATTAATGGTGGTCGAACTGGTCAAGTAATTTTTTTTATTGGAATTATAATAATTGGTTTTTTTAATATTAAATGTAAATTTAGAGCAATATTTGTTTCACTTTTAGGGGCACTACTTTTTTTTATTGCTGCATATAATATAAGTCCAGTATTTAAAAGTAGAATGGATACTGCACTTCTTGATATGAAAAAAATGGTTTATGAAAATAATTATCGTGGTTCACTGCCTGCAAGAATTGCATTGTGGAAAATAGGAAGTGAGAATTTTTTATCATCTCCTTTAATGGGGACTGGGATTGGAGATGAAGCACAGAACTCAAAAGAAGATATAAAAAGATATCAGTTAGAATCCTTTATGAGTACCAATGGAGTATTTCATTATGTTGATTATCATAATGCCTTTGTACAATATTTAGTTCAGTTGGGTATAGTAGGATTTCTTCTTTTTTTAAGTATTTTTTATTTTTTTATAAAAATAAAAATTCAATCATGGGTTTATTTTAATTTAAAATTATTATTTATAGGAGTATATATTTTATGGTCAATGATAGGTTTGACTTTTCATTTAAATACATCTCTCGTTTTTTTTGTTCTATTCTCTTCAGTTTTTATGAAGATAGCTTATTTTGAAAAAATTGAAAAGAATATAAACTAAATGCTTTTCAATAGCTATGAATTTATATTTGTCTTTTTGCCCATAACCTTTT
>NZ_CALJLR010000010.1:0-9927 GCF_937982575.1 uncultured Arcobacter sp.
GAAGTGGTGCACTTTTGCACTGCATATTGGTGCACTTTTGGTTTGCACTTGACACTCATGGCTATAGTCGCCAAAATACCGGTTACAAGATGTCCCATCATTAAAGAGAAAAAAAGTACAGTCATAACTCCGGGGCAGGGAACTATGCCGACTGAGAGCGCTACAATATATGACTTTTTATCTTTTGTTTTTTCTATTTTTTCATAAGTATTCCACTCTTTTTTTAATTCATAGATTAAATAAAATCCGACAAAAATAATAAATATTCCGGAAACTTTATACATAATATCCACACTTTGGTTGAATGTTCTAGAAAAGAGACCATCTACCAAATAGTAGATTAAAAATGTTAGGATTAAAGCTGATAAAGCATGAATTGTTGAAACAAGATAGCCCATTTTAAAAGCGCTTATAAGCCTTCTGCCTTGAGATAAAAAATATGAAGCTACTATTGCTTTGCCATGACCAGGTCCGGCCGCATGAACTATGCCATAAACAAAAGCAATAGCTATAATAGTGAGTGAGCCATAAATACCTGCTTCATCTACCTGTTTAAAAGAGGATGCTATATTTGTATTTAATATTTTTTGATAACTATTTATCTCATAAATAAATTTTCCCCAAAGTTCACTCATTTAGTACCTCTCCATTTGACAATCAACATATCTGCAATATAGTAATCTTTGTCTTCTAACTTAAAATCTACAGAAGAAAGCTCTATATTTTCATGGTTAATTTTTATTTTTATATCTTCACTAAGATGAAAAGAGGTTAGATTTTCTTCATCAAAACAGCCTATTTTAAGCTCTTTTATTGATAAATCTATATTCGTTGAAATACTGAATTTATATACAAGCTTAACCCCTTCTATATAGGCTGTGAAATTTTGCGGCTCTGAAAATTTTAATTTTTTGTTTTTTTGATGCGGGGAGATATAGTAGTTGAACTCTTTTAAGTTGTCAAATGATTCTTGTTTTAAAAAAGCTATCTCTTCTTTTTCTAGTTTGTTATTTCTGTTTTGATCAAAATCCATTAGTAAAAGACTTGAAGTCATCTCATCAAAATACCAATACACATCCATATCTGAACTATTTTGGTTTATGACTATATCAAATTTAACATCTACAAATACATGGGGATGACTAAATAGCAGAGTATATAAAAATGATAAAATAAGTATATACTTCATAACAGCCTTTATTTTTTTTGTTTTAAATGCTAACTAAAAAAAACTTATGTTTTGATAATAATAATCGATTGTAAAAAAAATTTTTTGAAGTCAATCAAAGCGATATACAACATTTATTAATATTTATTATTAAGTTTTTATAAAATATATACCTATTTTTGATATAATCAATTACTTTATTTACAGGCTACTTAATGGGCGAAGAGAACAAAAAACGATTAGAACAACAACTTTGGAATATAGCCAATGAGCTTCGTGGCAAAATGGATGCCGATGAGTTTAGAGACTATATTCTTGGATTTATATTTTACAAGTATCTCTCAGAAAAAATAGAAGATTATGCAAATGAACTACTTGAAGAAGACGGAGTTAAATACACTACACTTGATGAGAACTCAGATGATGGTAAAGAGTACCTTGAAGCGATAAAAGAAGATGCTATAGAGCAACTTGGATATTTCTTAAAGCCGAGTGAGCTTTTCTCAGCAATGGCAAAAAAAGGTAATGGCGAGGGTAACAACTTCATCTTAGAAGATTTAACAGCAGTGCTTAGACACATAGAACAATCAACTATGGGTCATGCGAGTGAAGATGACTTTGAGCACCTCTTTGAAGATTTAGACCTAACATCTACCAAACTTGGACGAACAGAAGAGGCAAAAAACACCCTTATCTCAAAGGTGCTTTACCATTTAGACAACATCGACTTTGAACTTAAAAACCACGACAGAGATGTTTTAGGGGATGCTTATGAGTACCTCATAGGAAAGTTTGCAAGTGGAGCTGGTAAAAAAGCAGGAGAGTTTTATACTCCTCAAGAGGTCTCAAAAGTCTTAGCAAAAATCGTAACTACAAAAAAATCAAAACTCCGCTCTGTCTATGACCCAACTTGTGGTTCAGGCTCATTACTACTACGAGTTGCCAAAGAGGTTGAAGATGTATCTAACTTCTACGGGCAAGAGTTAAACCGCACTACATACAACCTTGCAAGAATGAATATGATTATGCACGATGTGCATTACAGAAAGTTTGATATTAAACAAGAAGACACTCTTGAAAATCCACAACATATGGATGATAGATTTGAAGCGATAGTTGCCAATCCTCCGTTTTCTGCTAACTGGTCAGCTAATCCACTTCACATGAATGATGACAGATTCTCTCAGTACGGAAAGTTAGCACCATCAAGTAAAGCAGACTTTGCATTTGTGCAACATATGATTCATCATCTTGATGATAATGGAACAATGGCGATTGTTCTGCCACATGGTGTTTTATTTAGAGGTTCTGCCGAGGGGCATATAAGAAAGTACCTTATAGAGGATAGAAACTATCTTGATG
Source organism: uncultured Arcobacter sp. (assembly GCF_937982575.1). NCBI lineage: Bacteria > Pseudomonadati > Campylobacterota > Epsilonproteobacteria > Campylobacterales > Arcobacteraceae > Arcobacter > uncultured Arcobacter sp. The sequence goes on from NZ_CALJLR010000010.1 coordinate 2,531, forward strand.
CAGTTATAGGACTGCCTTCAAATATATTTTACGGAACATCTATCCCTACATGTATATTGGTCTTTAAAAAGTGTAGAGAGGATAGTGACAATGTGCTCTTCATAGATGCTTCAAATCACTTTGGAAAAGCTAAAAATCAAAATTATCTTAGAGAAGATGATGAGCATAATGATATTGAAAAAATAATCTCAATCTATAGAACAAGAAGCGTTGAAGATAAGTACTCCTACCTTGCTTCACTTGATGAGATTAAAGAGAATGACTACAACTTAAACATACCAAGATATGTAGATACATTCGAAGAAGAAGAGCCTGTTGATTTAGATGCTGTAGTTAATTTACTGGTTCAGGTTGATAAACTTTCACAAGTTAATGATGAAATTTTGGAAGAATACTGTCATGAATTATCCTTACCAATTATAAGCGGGAACAATATTTCTCTTTTAAAACAGTATAAAAAAGGTATAACACAAAAAATATTAAATCAAGAAATTAGATTTAAAGCTGATGATGGAAGTGAATTTCCTATGTGGGAAGAGAAAAATTTAGGGGAAATTTTTAACTTTTTAAGAGGTAGTGCTTTGTCTAAGTCTGATTTAGTTCCTAATGGGTTGACAAAATGTATTCATTATGGGGAGTTATTCACAATATATAAAGAAAAAATATTTAATGTTATATCTTCTACGAATTTAACAGATGGACAAATGAGCATAATTGGCGATATTCTAATGCCAAGCTCTGACGTTACACCTCAAGGATTGGCAACAGCAAGTGTTATTATGGAAAATAATGTAATTATAGGGGGAGATACTAATATCTTAAGACCTAAACATGATACTAACTCTCTATTTATTTCATACTTTTTAAACAACAATAAGAAAGAAATTATGAAATTAGTTACTGGTACAACAGTTAAGCATATTTATAACAAAGACATTGCAAAGTTGAAAATCAAATTACCTTCTTTGGGGGAACAAAATAAAATAGCACATTTCTTGTCTACAATGGATATTAAAATTGAACAAGTGCAAAAGCAGTTAGAACCGACAAAAGAGTTTGATAAAGCACTCTTAGAGCAGATGTTTTTTTAGGATAATTATGACGGAGTTAAAACAAGTAATTGAGAAGTACAGTGGAAATTTTGAGCACTTTGAATACTATTACTTATTAATTGATAAAGTAGAAAAAAACTTATCAACAAATCCAGATATTGCTATTGAATGTTGTAAAGCTCTAATTGAAGGGATATGTACAACAATTCTTTTATCATTAGATAAATCTCTTACACAAGAACATATACTAAAAAATTATAATTTACCACAGATATTTAAAGCATATAAGCAAAAGTTGGCTGATTATGATGAAACTTTTGAATTAGACTTTGTTAATGGCTTTAATCATAGTGTCAAACTAATTGGTGAAATAAGAACTAAACGTGGGGATATTGCACATGGAAAACAGGCACCAAAGGAATTTAGTAGCTCAACTGAATTTGCGAAATTCGTTGTAAACTTATCTTCTTCTCTATTGGTTTATAGCTTAGAACATTTTTTTAATATAGAGTTCTTAGAAGAACTGAAATATTCTGAAAATGAAGATTTTAATAATTTTTTAGATGAGAATAATGAATTACCTGGAAAAGTTCAGTATAGTTTAGCACTCTTTGAACAGTATCCCGAAGATTATAAACTTCAGCTAATGCAATATTTGTCTGATAAGGAAGATAATAAAGACCTTGACGAAGAAGTCACAGTTGAAGAGCCACAAGAAGAAGTCACAGTTGAAGAGCCACAAGAAACAGTTTTAACTGACGAAAATATAATCGATGAAAAATATCTTACATTACTTCAAAAAGAGAACTCTGAGAACAATTTACAAAAACTTTGCATCAATGAAAAATTACATATTAATAAAGTGTTGAAGTTAATAGACACATACTTATTTGATGGTAGAGAGCCATTGTCAAGTGATATAGTTAAGCTATTAAAGGAAAAACCAAAGTTGCTTGAAAGGGCAGATAAAATCAATCATATTAAAAATAAAATTTTTGAATTTATTCATGAGAATATCAATGAAAATTAAACAACATTTTCACAACAGATGCTTATATGAGGTAAAGTCGTGAAAGAAAATGTTGGATATTACACTGTACCTATTCATTTTGGTAACTTTCAGGGAGAACATAAGATAAATTCAAGTTCTCTATCAATATTTATTGAAGCATACAAAGAGATATCTAAAACTTTTGGTATAGAGATTGAAGTTCAAATTGGCATACCATCAGAAGGTGGATGGAAATCAAATTTGTTAGTTGGAATTGGTCTGATTGGTATTAATCCTTTTGTTGCATTACTCACTGGAGAAACTGCTGATGATTGGGCGAAGAAAGGACATACTGAAATTGTAAAATATATAAATCAATATATTACAACAGAAGCTAATGATTTATCTGATGAAATCCCAAAAGAGTGTACAAAACAAAAAAATAAAATATATCAACAGTTTCAAAAAGATAATTGTATAGATAGCTTTAAAATAGATACATTTCCAGCTATACCAAAATTGAATTTTCAAAATTATATTAAAGAAATACCTGATGAAGAGGTAGTATATCTTGGTGAGACAAATATTACTGTTCATAGTCCTGATTGGAAAGGAAAACGGTCTTGGAAAGGAAAAATTGAAATTCTTAAAGATAAAGAAAATGCATTTGATTTTGATAAAGATTTAACTGGTAGGTTTTGGGAAAAAGTTAAATTAGATTTACTACCGTTACACACAACAGATGTGATGAGAGTTCAACTTATTAAAAGACCTACCCGTCAAGTAAAGTATCTTGCTATCAGAGTTTTAAATTATAATGGAGAAGAAATTGATACCCCTATAATAAATAGTGATATCTCTAAGATTGCTCTCATAGATTATCCAGCAGAAGATGAATTAAATTTATTTTCATTTGAATATGGACAATTAAAGGATGAATAAATGAATATACAAAGGTATGAATATGTCAAACTATAAAATATTTTGTGATGAAAGTAATCATTTATATAATGATGAGTCGGATATTATGGTCATTGGTGGTATTAGATGTGAGGCTTCACAAGTAGAGTTTATAAATAGATATATCAAACATCTTAAACATAAACACAATGCTAACAATGAATTGAAATGGACTAAATTAAATAATAATAAAAGGGCATTTTATACCGAATTATTGGAGTTCTTTTTCTCAAGAGTAGATATGAAATTTAATACTCAGGTTGTTATTGGAAAATCAAACCTCAATCATGATAAGTATAATGATGGCGAAGCTGATAAATTTTACTACAAAATGTACTATTACGCTCTTTTGCCATTTTTTAATGTAGATGAAGCATATAATATCTTTATGGACTATAAAGATACAAAGGGTGGGAGAAGAGTTAAAGAACTAAATGATGTTGTTCACAATACATTTTATGGAAATATTGCTACAACATATACAATTATACATTCTCATGAATCACAAATAATGCAACTGTGTGATATTTTAATAGGAGCAATAGGATATAAAATTAGAAAAGATATCGAACATACAAGTAAGGTTAAAAATTTTATTGTTGATGAATTAGAAAGGTTAAGTGGTTTTGAGCTTGACTATTCTACTCCTGAATGGGAAGAGAAATTCAGAATATATAGATTTCATCCAAGGAAGTCGTATGCTCAGTGAAATTATTGATTTTACCAACTGTTGTACAGATGATAAAAAAATTGATTTTCTCTATGCCATTTTTAAAGATGACTTTGTTGACAATGATGTCCATTTAAATGGAACAGTATATATTGACCCCAAAAGTCATGATAAACATGAAGAAAAAGAAAATATTTTTTGGCATATTGTTACAAGGAAGGATAGAGGAAGAAGAAACTTTGACCCTCCAAGAGCATGTAGAATCAAGTGGATAAAACCAATAATAGTTAATCATTCTCATGCAAAAATCAAGTTGTTTTATTATTATGAAGATACTGGAAAGGTAAGACTATATCTTTGGGCTTTTGAAAATGATTTTGTTGTCATTCTTCAAAAATTAGGTAGTAGTAGTTCATATTTAGTGACAAGTTTTTATATAGATTATGAGCAAAAAAGAGAAAAATTTCAAAAAAAGTATGAAGATTATAACAATAAAACAGATGAAAGGCTAAATGGTTGTGAATGGTTTTAATGTAGTTGTTCGCCTGTGGGCCAGACGAAAGCCACCTCTTGACACGCAATGGTATCTGAGCGACAACAGTATACTATTAGTGCACTTAGTTGTCAATAAAATTAATAAACTATATTTAAGTTGGATGATAAAAAGGTAATATATGAGCACACAATCAGAAGCAATTTTAGAAGAAAATCTACTCAAACAACTCGCTTTACAAGAGTATAAAAGAGTTGTTATCAATGATGATACAGAGCTTGAAAACAACCTAAAATCTCAGCTTGAAAAGCATAATAAAACGACCATTACAGACACAGAGTTTAAAAGAGTTCTCAACCACCTGAAAAAAGGCTCTATTTACGAGAAGGCAAAAATCCTCAGAGATAAGTTTGTCCTCCCTTGTGATGATGGTACTACCAAATACATAGAATTTTTAGATTCTGAACACTGGTGCCAAAACCTTTTTCAAGTTACCTCACAAGTGACTGTTGAGGGGAAATATAAAAACCGCTACGATGTGACCATTCTTATCAATGGTTTTCCATTGGTTCAGGTTGAACTAAAAAGAAGAGGCTTAGAACTCAAAGAAGCGTTCAATCAAACTATGAGATATAAAAGACACTCATACAGCACAAATAATGCTCTGTTTAACTACATACAGCTCTTTGTGATTAGTAACGGTGTAAATACAAAGTATTATGCAAACTCAAAGTTAGAATCTATGAGCTTCAAGCAGACATTTTACTGGACGGATGTAGAAAACAGAAGAATTGATAACCTTGAAAAATTCACAGAGCTGTTTTTGGAGCGCTGCCATCTTTCTAAAATGATATGTAAGTATATAGTCCTTGCAGAGGTTCCAAAGATTTTAATGGTTCTAAGACCGTATCAGTTTCATGCAGTTGAAGCTATCATCGACAGAGTGTCAAACTCAAATAAAAACGGTTATATCTGGCACACGACAGGCTCAGGAAAAACACTCACTTCATTTAAAACCGCTCAAATCCTTATGAAACTGCCAAAAGTGCATAAAGTTGTATTTGTAGTAGATAGAAAAGATTTAGACTACCAGACAACAAAAGAGTTCAACAGCTTCTCAGATGGCTCAGTAGATGGAACAGACAACACAAAAGCTCTTGTAAAACAGTTTAGTGACGATACAAAGCTCATCGTTACGACCATTCAAAAGCTCAACACTGCAATATCTAAAAAACAGTACCTCTCACAGATGGAAGAACTAAAAGATAAGCATATAGTCTTTATTTTTGATGAGTGTCATAGAAGCCAGTTTGGAGAGACCCACTTAGCTATTACGAAATTTTTTACTAAAAATCAGATGATAGGCTTTACAGGAACACCTATCTTTGCCGAGAACGCTACAAATAATGCTCTTGGAAAAAGAACCACAAAAGAGCTCTTTGATGATGCTCTGCATAAGTATGTCATCACGGATGCCATCAATGATGATAATGTTCTTAAATTTTCCATCGAATATGTGGGAAGATACAAAGAGAAAGAGGGAAGTCAAACCTATAAAGATATAGAAGTTGAAGACATAGACACAAAAGAGCTTTTAGAGAGTGACGAGAGAATTGAAAAGATTGTAGATTACATCATCGCTAATCATGATAGAAAAACTCATAGCAAAGATTTTACGGCTATGATGACGGTAAGTTCAGTTGATATGCTAATCAGATACTATGAAATCTTTAAATCAAAACAGCATAATCTAAAAATAGCTACTATCTTCTCGTATAGTGCAAATGAAGAGGATAAAGATGCAACTGGCGAGACAAATCTTGATGAGGCTGACGGTGCTCATGTAGATGATGAGCATATCAATAAACACTCACGAGAGAAGCTCGATGAGTTCATAGAAGACTATAATGGTATGTTTGGGTGCAAATACTCCACAAAAGACTCTCAGAGCTTTTACAACTACTATAACGACATCTCAAAACGAGTGAAACAAAAAGAGATAGATATACTTCTTGTTGTAAATATGTTCTTAACTGGATTTGACTCAAAAACACTTAACACTCTCTATGTAGATAAAAACCTCAAATATCACGGTCTTATACAGGCATTTAGTAGAACAAACAGAATACTTAACGAGCAAAAATCACAAGGTAATATTATCTGTTTTAGAAATTTAAAGAGTGCTACAGATGAAGCCATCGCTCTGTTTTCAAACAAAGATGCAAAAGAGATAATCCTTATGGAGCCGTATGAGGATTATGTTACAAAATTTAATGCTAAATACAATGCTCTACTTGCTATCACTCCAACCGTTGAGAGTGTTAGTGAACTCTTTGGAGATGAAGAGAAGTTAAAGTTTGTTCAGGCATTTAGAGACTTAATGAGGGTTAAAAATGTCATCGCTGGATTTAGTGATTTTAAATGGTCTGATGTAGCGATGAGCGAACAAGAGTTTGAGGATTATAAATCTAAATATCTTGATATGTATGAAGAGATTGGAAAACCAAAAGATGGGGTCGAGAAGGTCTCAATCCTTGAAGATGTAGATTTTGAGCTTGAGTTGATTCATAAAGATGAAATCAATGTGACCTACATCATACAGCTTCTTGCTCAGTATGCAGATACAGAAGATGACGCAGTCAAGTCAAAACAAAAAGAGAATATCAGTAATCTACTCAACAATAACCCTCAGCTTAGAAGCAAAAGAGAGCTCATTGAAAGATTCATTAATGAAAACCTTGCTAACATCAAAAATACAGATGACATAGAGCAAGAGTTTGAGAAGTTCTGGGATGCAGAGAAGGAAAAAGCGTTTAATGAGCTTTGTGAAGAGGAGAATCTTCAAAACGATAAAGTCAAGCAGGTTATAGATACTTATCTGTATGATGAAAGAGTACCTTTGGCAAACGATATAGCTGGAACTTTAAAAGAAAAGCACACATATTTAAAAAGAAAAAAAATTATTCCGAGAGTACTTGATAAGATTGTTGATTTTGTGGATAAGTTTTTTGAAAAGTAAATAAAATACTTATTTACATAAAAGTGTTGCACTTATTATTTGAATTGGCGGAAGATGTTAAAAGAGCTTCTTTTTTAGGAAATATTTAAGGGCACAAATGGGCACAATAAATCAAATCAAGTCTTGGGAAGTGCGTATTTTAGGGGTTTATAAAGAAGTGGCTCCGGATACTGGATTCGAACCAGTGACCAAGTGATTAACAGTCACCTACT
>NZ_CALJLR010000011.1:0-42041 GCF_937982575.1 uncultured Arcobacter sp.
GTGATAGTTTTACATATACAAATTCAGAGGGTAATACGGCTACGGTAAATGTAACCGTCAATCCGGTTGCTAGTGCACCAACTGTGACTGTTTTACCAGATTTGACTCCTGAAATTGTACAGGATTATGAAGATGAAACCTTTACAGAGTACGATCCAATGATCAATTCTAGTACCAGTACTGGTATTTTAGCATTTGATGGATATGCTAGAAGCGTTTCTATGAGCATTAAAAGTTTTGACGGAACAGAAGGAAAAGATACTGGAACCGTTGAATTGTTAAGAGATGGCGTAGTTATAGAAACTTATTCTTTAAATGATTATCTGACTACAAATCCTAGTGGATCAATAGGTATACCTCTTACTTTTACATCTGATGTTTATTTTAATGAAGTTCGTGTAAGCAATACATCTACAAATGATCAATTTCAAGTGAAAGATGTAACTCTTGTTTCCCCTTATTTAGTGACTTATAGTATTGATGCAAGTGCAACAGTGACAGATGATGGTGAAATTTTGAGTAATCTTATACTCAAAGTCCCATCTTCTTTAGATGGGGTATTAGTAGTTGACGGTTTTGCTCCTAATGCTATTTTGAGTGCAGACGGTGACTATAACTACTATTCTATTCCTGCAGACAATGAGAGTGTAGAATTAATATTTGATTTTGTTGATGAACTTACCGCGACGGAATTGACTGACTTAGGAACTTTAGTTGACACTATTACTGGTAGCGCAACTTCTTGGGAAAGTGGGGATGGTTTCGCACTTGCTGCAAGTAGTGGCAGTGATACAATTGCTGGAACTACTGAAGATAATGAAATTTTTGGAGAAGAAGGTGATGATGTTATTTTTGGAGGGGATGGAACTGATACTCTCTATGGTGGAGATGGTGATGATACAATAGCTGGCGAGGTTGGTGATGACTATATAGATGGTGGCGCTGGAGCAGATGCTCTATACGGTGGTGCGGGCAATGACACTATTGAATATGATACTTTAGATACACTGATAGATGCAGGAGATGGCAGCGATGCGCTTATAGGAAATGCAGAAACTATCAATCTTGCTAATGTAGACAATATTGAAGTGATTCAGCTAAGTTCTGGTGCGACGGTAATTGGTACTGGTGATGCTAATGCAATTAATCCAAGTGATGTTATGGATGCAACGGATGGAAATAATACATTAGTGATTGAATCTTCAGATGAAGGTGCATATACAATTAATGTGGATACTACTTTATTACAGTTTAGTGAAAATGTAGATGGTTATAATATTTATACCGATGATACTGTTACTTTAAAAATAGAAGACAGTATTATAGTAGAGTAATAATTTCTATTTTACTTGCAGTCAATCACGACTGCAAGTAACTCCTTTTTATCAATACTAAAGTACTATTTACATGTAAATTTATATATGTTAGTATTTTTGTATAAATAAAACTCGGAGGTGCAAAATGGCTACTGGAAAAATTGTAGGGCAGATACAGGTTACAGAGGGCAATATAAAATTGTGGGTATAGATGGAGTTGTTCGCGAACCTGTGTATGGCAGTTTTATGTACGAAGATGAACAGATTATAAGCGATGATGCAGGTGCTCTGTTTCAGATTAAGTTTTTAGCACTTCCGGAGGCATCAGCATATACCGGTGTATTTAGAATTTTGGCAGACGGTTCCGTTATCCACGGCAGAGATGCAATGCAAAGCATAGCTAGTGATGAGAGTTTGGTTGATATTTTAGAAACAGCTGAAGTTAAAGAAGATAGTGAAGATTTAGAAACAGCAGCCGGTGAAGAGGAAGCTGAAGGAAGCACTGCTTTTACTGAAACTGATATCGTTGCAGACTCTAGCGTACTGGGATTTAGCAGAGGTCCAAATAGTGCGCTTGGATTTGGCGTAACTGAATTTGGCACAGAAGATGTTGTTTATGACATTGGACAACTGTATGTTACTTCACCCGATATTACTCCATCTGAGGTAACTTCGCCTGATGTTAATCCATCTGATTTAACTCCGCCAATTTTTACATCTTCTAACATAGCACTTTTCAATGAGACGGACACAGCTCCTGTTTTGCAGGTTACGGCAAGCAGTGAAAATGGTGTCAGCTATAGCATCTCAGGAGGAGATAGTGAACTATTTACTATTGATCCAGTAAGTGGTGTTTTAAGCTTTAAAGAGGCGCCTGACTATGAAAATCCAAAAGATTTGGATAGTGATAATGAGTATAACCTATATGTAACAGCAACAGACTCAGCGGGGAACTATACAACTCAACTTTTATCAGTTCCTATTAACAATATTACAGGAAATGTAGAGACTGCTCCAGCTGATAGCTTAGTTCTGCATACATTTGACAGCCCTCCAGGCAATAATAATGAAGGTTGGATTGGCGAAGGTAATGAGAGCAATATGGGAGGAGGAAGCACTACAATTCCGCCAAATGAACTAGGATGGTTTACTCAAGACAGCGACACAAGATCGCATGATTTTGATCTGAGTGATCATGTAGATGAAGAGGTAAATATTTCGTTTACGCTCGGCGTAAATGAGTGGGAAGGTGATGATACCTTTATAGTAAGAGTTTATGACAGTGAAGATAGTGTCATACAAACTCAGACATACTCTCCTGATAGTGAGGGGCTTGGGTATTATGACTATGACTTTGATGTTACCGTTCCCGAAAATGGAATTATCAAGGTTGAATTTCAATCGCAAAATACTGAAGATCAGGGAGGAGACAAGGAGGCTTGGAGTATTGACAACTTTGAGATAAGTGGTCCTGATGGAGAACAGGTTCTCACATTTGAAGGAGAGAGTTCATCCGGAGGCACGATAGATATTGGGGTATTGTTAGATCAAAATAATGATTTTGAGGGTGATGCTCCAGATTCTATAGATGAAATCGATCTCTCTAGCGGTGATTATACTTTGTCAAATATCACATTGGCTGATGTTGTTGATATAACAGATGGTGACAATGTACTAAAAGTTACGGGAGAGAGTGGTGATGGAGTAAATAATTTGACAGATAACGGATGGATACCTGATCCTTCACCTACAGTTACAGAAGATGGTTATGCTACATATACAAATATAGATGATCCGAGTGTGCAGCTTCTTATCGATGTAGATATACCGATTGAAACAGTTTAATTTTGCTATTTAAACTTTAGTGCAAGAGAGATTCTGTCAGTTACATTTGCCTTTTCAAATATATTGTGAATATGGCTTTTAACTGTAGATAACGCAATTTTCTCTCTTTGCGCAATCTCTTTATTACTTAAACCTTCAGCCACCATAAATGTGATGCTTTTTTCTTTTTCTGTTAAAGATGATACAAAGTCAGGTTCATCTTTCTTTTTGTTTTGAATATATTTATTAATAATAAAATAGGTCAAATCAGGAAAAAGCCAGTTGTTTCCATTTTCAACTGTAGAGAGCATTTTTAGCAAGTTTTCTTTGTTTATATAGGAGTTTTCATATCCTTTGATGCCGTTTCCAAGCAGAGTTGATGCATGATAAACTTCAGGCACGGCATTAAAGAGTAAAATTATTGCATGCGGATACTCTTTTAACTTCACTAGCGTCTCTTCAATATTTAGTACACTCATCTCATCTAACATTACAATAACTCTGTTTTTCTCTTTTGTCAGATACTCTCTCAATTGATCAAAGTTATCTATATAAATTGTGTCATATGAATCTTTTAAAGCACTTTTCCAGTGCTTTAAAATAGATGACATCGTAGTAAATAGTATTATCTTTTTCATGGAAGCTTACCTTTCGCTTAGTACATTTTCCCGTGCACGCAATATTGGTTTTAATATATAATCCAGAACAGTTTTTTTACCGGTCATAATATCAACACTTGCAGTCATACCGACAATTATATTAAGTTTTTTATATTCATTTCCTAAGTAGTTTTTATCAGTTTTTATGCGGACAAGATAGTAGTTCTGTCTGCTGACTTCATCATAAATAGTATCAGCACTAATATGGGTCACTGTACCTTCAAGTGAACCGTATATTGCAAAATCATAAGCAGAAAATTTTACAATAGCTCTTTGACCAGGAAATAAAAAAGCAATATCAGCAGGTCTGATTTTTGCTTCAATAAGTAAATTGTCCTGTGAAGGAACAATTTCTATAATATCCATTCCTGGCTTAACAACACCGCCTACTGTATTTACAAGTAGTCGTTTAACTTTTCCATCAACAGGGGAGCGCACAAATGTGCGCTTGACTTTATCCTCTCTGGCAATATTTGCTCTCTCTATTCGAGACATTTCAGCTACAACTTCATTGAACTCCTCTTTAGCGGCATTGCGAAATCGCAATTCAACTTCTTTGATGTTATTTCTTTGCTCCTCTATAATAGAGTTGAGGCGCGGAATAGAGAGTTTTGTTGATCTCATTTGTCCTTCGATGCTGCTGGCTTCTCTTTGAAGTTTCAGATATTCAACTTCTGATACTATTCCTTTATCAACAAGCGGCTTATTGAGTTGCAGCTCTCTTGTGATAAAATTAAAATTTTTTGTAAGATTATCCAGTTTTGCTTCAGCCTCTTTTAACTCATCTTTTTTTTGTTTTAAGCGGCGCTGATAGATAAGTATATTGTTTTCGAGCTGCTCTTTGTTGCTTAGATATAAAGATTTTTCACGGTTTATAAGTTCAGGTGCATTTTTTTTAGCTGTTTCACTTACTTTAAAAGGTGTTCCGGTTGATTCTGCTAATAATCGAATCGATTTCGCTTGAAGTTCATTGTAGCGGAGTTTGCTCTCTATAAAACTACTTACAAAACTTGTGTCGTCTATTTTTATAAGAATATCGCCTTTTTTTACATTTTCTCCCTCTTCAACAAGGATTTCGCTTACAATTCCGCCTTCAAGATTTTGTATGACTTGAATTTGGGTAGATGGAATAACTTTGCCTTCGCCGCGAGTTAGATCATCAATTTCCGCATAGTATGCCCAGTAAATAAGCCAGCCAATGAAAAAAGCACCGATCCATAACATTATTTTGGTTGATAGTGTACTCTGGTTTAAAAGCGCAGCACTGACAGAGTTCATATACTCTAAATCTTCTTCATTTTTTATACGAAGATTTTTAATATCTTTTTTTTTGTAAGAGTACTCTACAAAGTTATCTTCAAGACCCATGAGCTACTCTTTTTTGTTGTGTTTGCAGTTGTTTTATAACATTATCATGCGTATCATCCAAAATAATTCTTCCTCTGTCAAGCAAAATCAATCTTTGTGTAAGCGCAAGCAGAATGTTTTTATGCGATATTAAAACCATTGTTCTCTCTTTTTGATAACTGTTTATAGCTCTGATAAAATGGTTTTCATGCGTGCTGTCCATAGAGTTTGTCGGTTCATCTAGCAGAATAATAGGCGCTTGGTGTATAAACGCTCTTGCGATTGAGATGGATTGTTTCTGTCCGCCGGAGAGTCCGTCGCCTCTTTCACCAACAGGCATGTCGTAACCCATAGGATGAGCATTGGCAAAATCGCTTACGCCGCTTAACTTAGCTACATGTAAAATATCTTCATCACTTGCCCCCGGGGAGCGTAAAACAATATTTTCTTTTAGCGTTCCTTGAAACAAAACAACATCTTGCGGTACATAGGAGATATTGCGTCTTAAATCTGCCGGATCTATCTGTTTTATGTCAATTCCGTCTATTAAAATAGATCCTTCCGTTGGCTCATACAAACCCAATATAAGTTTTTCGATAGTCGTCTTGCCGGATCCGTTTGTTCCTATAATGCCGACAGATTCTCCGGGATTTATAACAAAGCTTATATCTTCTAGGATTTTATTGTCAGTTTCAGGATAGGTAAAACTTACATGCTTAAACTCTATTTTTCCTTTAAAAGATGGACGCTGAACATAGTTTTTTGCTTCTTCGCGTTCAACTGAGAGCTTCATAATGGTATTGATAACATCATATGCAGTTTTTGTTTGTTGAAAATTCGCAATAAGTGCAGCCACTTGACCAAGCGGGGCAAGCGTTCTTGAGCCAAGCATAACAACAGCTATCAATCCACCCATTGTTAGAGATTTTTCTCCTATTGCATAAACTCCGCCGATTATTAAAGATGCAGTATTTAACTGAACTATAAAATTTACAAATGTTGAAATAGAGTTTGATAAAATTTTGGATTTTAGACCTTTTTGCGCAACATCACCTGTAGCCTCTTCCCATTTCCATTGATATTGACCGCTTATACCCAAGGCTTTTATCGTCTCTAATGCGGTGAGTGACTCAATTAAAACAGCATTTTTATGTGCAGAAGCTTCATATGTGTTTTGAACACTGCGTCTCATCGGTTTTTCAACAATGATGCTGTAAATGATAATAATTAAAGCACCAACGATAGGAATAAAAATCAACCAGCCACCAATTATATATATAATAAATAAAAAGATTAGGGTAAAGGGCAGATCAATAATGGTAGCAATAGATGAAGCGGTAAAAAACCCTCTAATAGAGTCGAAATTTTTTAAGTTGTTTGCAAAAGAGCCTATAGATCGAGGTTTTGATGCTATTTTTAGATTGAGAACATGCTCAAAAATAATAGAGGACATAATGACATCGCTTTTTTTGGCTGCATTTTCCAGAAAATAGGAGCGTAGAAATTTTAAAACTATATCAAATATATAAATTGCAATAATACCTGTTGCAAATACCCAAAGAGTATCCATAGCATTGTTGGGTACAACTCTGTCATAAACATTGAGAGTAAAAATCGGTGTTGCCATAACAAATAAATTTATTAAAAAAGAGGCAACAATCACATCTGCATATATACCGGAAAAGTATCTTAGTGTTCCCCAAAACCAGTGATGATTTTCATGTTTGAGTAAACGGTTATGTGAATCTTTATATTGATGATTGTGTTTAAGCAGATATGCAAAATTAATATATTCAGCTTCTAAAAATTCTGTTTTTACCCAGTTTTCACCTTCACCGATTTCAGGAAGTATAATTTTTGCATATTTTCTGTCGGGACTTATTTCTGTTAAAATACAAGCTTTTTCACTCTCTTTGTCACCTTTTAAAATCAAAATAACAGGCAGAAGAAGAGGGGATATATCTTTAAATGAGTAGTCTATTAACTTAGAGCTAAATCCTGCACGCTGCGCTGCGCGATGAAAAGCAGATTTTGAACCTTTGGAATCAAGTGAAAAAAGTCTAGGAGTAGTTCTTCCAGGCGGAATAGGAAGATCAGCAATCAATGCGTCTGCACTAAAAGGACGACCATAGAGCTTGGTGAAAATCACCAAGCACTCTAGGAGCGGATTCTCAATTTTGTTACTCAACAACTACATCCATCTCTTCTAAGATTTTACCAGTATATGCTAAAATTTGGTAGTATGCTATTAGACGGTCATACTCAGTTATAACTTTGCGGTTTTTTGCACTGTTGTACTCAAGTTCAATATTTAAAAGATCGATAATGCTTCTTCTTCCTAGTTCATGCTCTTTTTGATAATCAGAAACAGTTTCACCACTCGCTTTTATCGTGTTTTCTAGGTGAATTAATTGCTGTTTTGTTGATTCAAATGTTTGCCAAGCAATTTCTGTATAAGCTTTTATGTAGAGTTTTGCATCTGCTAGCGTACTGTTTTTATTAAGCAATCTGTGTTGATTTGCTTGTTTGTTTGCTTTGTCTGCAAAACCATTAAAGATGTTATAGTTGATAACAAGAAGAGCGTTATAACCTGACTCCTCTTCATAAGCAGCTGGGAATGGATCTCCGCTTCCTTTTGAAGTGCCGTCTATATTTTTGTCCCAGTAAGCTTCTAGTTTAATATCCGCTTGCGGATAATAAGATGCTTCTGAGCGTTTAATTGCAGCATTTGCAGCTTGAATGTCTGCTTGTGAAACATCTATTGTAGGATTGTTTTGCATAGCAATCTCAACTAAAGATTCCAAATCATTAGCAGGAATATTTTCAATTGATGGTTTTTGTAAATCTGAAGCAGTTACTTCACCCGGATATATTCGTTCAAAACTAGAGATAGAGTTGTCATAATTTTGCTGTGCTAAATATTGGATACTTAGAGCATTTTCATAACGAGCTAAAGTTTGTTTATAGTCAGAACTGCGCCCAACTCCCGCTTTTACCTTTTCGTCTATTTGTGAAAGATATTTTTTATGTACTTCTACATTCTCTTTTGCGATTTGAAGCAGTTCATGATTTCTAAGAAGATCTATGTAGTATGTGGCAGTTTCAAGTGCCAGATTGTTTGCACTCTCTTTAACTTTATCGCTTGCAGATAAAACAAGTGCTTTTTGTTGTTTAAAAGCATATTTTGTGTCAAAACCTGCAAAAACATTTTGAACTAAAGTAACTGAAGCGTCTTGGCGTGTCAAATCAGACTTCTCTCTGCTGTTTGCTATAGTTTTTGTTTTTTCCGGACCAACTGAATAGGATAAATCAATTGATGGTAAATAGCCAGCTTGCGAACGAACAAGCAACTCTTTTTGAGTTAGATGATCCTCTTTTTTCATCTCAATTTGAGGGTGTGTCATAACTGACTTTTGAACCGCCTCCGTAATTGTCATAGCGCTCAATACTGCCGGTATCAAAGTTATAAGAACGAGTGATAAACCTTTCATTTGTTATCCTTTAATGTTAAATATGTTTTAGTATACTGTTGAATATATTAAGTTGTTCTTAACCTAATATAACTTAATTTAGTTTATGCATAGATTTTCAATAATTGTAAAAATATAGATACATTTTTATAAACAAGAGAAATATTAAGAAAGGATTAAATATTGAAAATACGAGTTTATTACGAGAAAGGAAACTTTTACTAAAAACCCCTATAAAGCCCATAAATAAAGGGTTTTGTATTTTCATAACTCTTCAAAATTTACCCTTTAAGAAAATCTTTTTGTCACAAGAAATGACACATCAAATCCACTTTTTGACACTCAAATTTTACATATCTTTCTAGAGTTATCTTTGGCTATCTTTTTTATCACATTATTTGTATTTCCTATAAAATAGAGTTGTCTTGGTTATCTGACTTATCTTAATAGTCTTTATATATTACATGATAGAAATAGATGACGATTATTACTTTATAAAGCTTAATAAAATCTAGAAAAAGATATACTTTTTTCTAGAAATATATTTTAAAGGAAATCCTATTGAAGCTCTATGATAGTGTATTTTATTTCATCTCTGGACATGGTAGGGGTTGGGCATTTTCATCAAATGATTTGATTAAAAAGTTTGAACGGCAACAAATAGATAATGTACTTTCAGATTTAGTAAAAGCCAAAAAAATCAGAAGAGTATCACGAGGGATTTACGACTATCCTAAATATAGTGAGCTTCTTCAAAAAGAGTTAAGTCCAGATATCGAGCAAGTTGCACGAGCAATTGGGAGAAAATTTAACTGGAGAATAGAAGTTTCAGGTGAGAGTGCTTTGAATATTTTAAATCTCTCTACCCAAATACAAGCAAAATATATCTACTTAAGTGATGGTCCAAATAAAAGCTATAAACTTTTTAATGATGTAGAAATAGAGTTTAAAAAATCTGTTTTAAAAGATATTGGTTTTAGATACAAAGAGAGTTCACTTATCGTTCAAGCTTTGAAGTCTCTTGGCAAAGAGCATATTACAGATGAAATTATAGAAAAAATAAAAGAGCAAATAGAGCCTAAAATGGTTGAAAAAATATTAAAAGATACACAAAGCACAACTGTGTGGGTTTATGAGATTATCAAGCAAATTTGTAAAGGTGATAGCCATGAATAAAGTAGCAAATTTATCAAAAGAGGAAAGAAAAGAGCTATTTAGTGAAACTGCTACACTTATGAACACAACAAATGCCATAGTTGAAAAAGATTTTTGGGTTGTGTGGACTTTAGGCAAAATATTTGAAGATGAGAGGTTGAACAAAATTCTTATGTTTAAAGGTGGAACAAGCCTTTCAAAAGTTTTTAATCTTATTGGAAGATTTTCTGAAGATATTGATTTGATTTTGGATTGGAGACTGGTAACAAAAGAAGATCCATTACAAGAGCAACAATCAAAAAACAAGCAAGTGAAATTTAACGAACAAATAAATGAAAATGCAAAAATATATATCAAAAATGAGTTACTGCCAATCATTTCGCAAATTTTATCACCACTTTGCACTTGCAACATTGCTGAAGATGGATTTTCTATCAATGTACGATACCCAAACGCCTTTGATGATAGTTATTTAAGACCTGAAATTTTACTTGAAATTGGACCACTAGCTTCATGGTTACCATCTGATAGTTTTGAGATAGCATCATTTGCAGCCCTTAAATTTCCACAAGTTTTTGAAAAAGTAAAATGCAGTGTAAATACGATAGTTGCTAAAAGAACATTTTGGGAAAAAGCTACTATATTGCACCACGAAGCAAATAGACCAAATGACTCCGCTATGCCTATAAGGTACTCAAGGCATTATTATGACTTAGCAATGATGGCTGAAAATAGTGTAAAAGATGATGCACTAGCCGATTTGGAGTTACTTAAAAATGTGGTTGATTTTAAACAAAAGTTTTATCCTAGAACTTGGGCAAAATATGAAGAAGCTAGAATAGGAACACTAAAGCTTTTGCCACCAGAATTTAGACTTGAAGCATTAAAAAAAGACTATCAAGCTATGCAAAATATGATTTTTGATAAAAAATTATCGTTTGATGAGATAATCAATATTCTAAAAAAACTAGAAAGTGAAATAAACAACACTTTGTAAAAGTAGTTTTTTTCTAAAAATTATGAATACCTATAAAGATATTTATAAAAGGAAGAAAACAATGAACGATATAAACCCAACTACAGGCTTACCGATGTCAGGCGGAGGAATTGATGCAGGTGGCACACCTTATGGCAATAGCTCTAATGGTTTTGATGATGAAACTAGTGGCGGTAGCTTCAATAACATTGCTAACTACTGGAGCTGGAAAGTTGATGTTGTAATTATGCTGATTGTAATTGGTGTAAATATTTATTTTTGGAACTAGCTACAAAGAGATTTTTTCAATCTCTTTGACCAAGTAATCTTTATCATCCCAAAGATGAGGGATAATCTCTAACATTTTTGAAGATATCCCATTTGCTTCTACGACATCAGCACTTAGTTTTATTGGTGTTCCTGCTCCATAACCAGCCAAATCCCAAAACAGAAGTTTACATTCACTATTGACTCGATGTTTATATTTATCAAAATATGTTTTGAAACTTTCACTACTTCTGTAGTAATCATCAGAGTACATTTGACAATCAGTAAATATAATAGCTTTATCCACTTTGATACCATCTTTTAAAAGTCTCTCAAAAGGTTTACTAACATAAGTTGCTCCATAATTTGCTCTTGAATTTATTATCAAATCAAACGGCTTAGTTGTATCAAAGCTAAACTCCTCACATCTATCTGCCCAAAAATAGAGTTTGAGATTTTGAGGGTTTATTTTTGAAGCGATTGAGGCTGTAAATAAAAGTGCATGTTCAAATAGATTTAGTCCCAATGACCTTGAACTCATACTTCCACTATCATCAATCATGATTGCTATCGTTTCATTTGGGTCGATGATAGTATCATCATTTTTTGTTGCTATCAAAAATGCCTCTTGTAGCACTTCTTTAAAAAGTGTACTCTTTGGATGATTTTTCAATGCCATATAGGTTTGAAAATATCTAAATGGCAATACTTTAGAGTTTTTAATTCTGTATTCATTGACAATATAACTTCTCCAAGATAAAAAAAGCTTATAATCAAACTCACCCTCAAAGATTTTACCGCTAAGCTTTAAAACCTCCATAAAACCCAGCTTTTTTGTTTTTAGACCTTCTTCAAAGAGTTCTTTGGCACTTTTATCTTTTGAGATATTTGTATGAATCGTATCGATTTTAGGCAAACTCTCATCAAGCACTTTTTTATAAAGTTCAAGATTTTTAGATGGTTTAGCGATGCGTATGATATCCTTGAGTTTCACTTTTTTCTTTTTTTGTTCATATTTTTTGAGTTGGTACTCATCAAATCTTGCTTCATCTAAAATATCTCTAAAAGCTCTTCGTATGCTATTTGGAACCATTTTATTTGGATGTCTAGAGTTCCAAAGTGAAACTATTTCTGTCATATCATCAACTCTTGCAATAGAGCCATAGACTGCTTTTCGAAGACACCCACTTTTGTCGTTGTGTTCAGCTAATAATACAATCAACACATGCGATATACTTCGCAAGTTCGTTTGCGTCCTTGCAAAAATAGAGAGTTTAGCTATAAAATCACTTTGATTAGATGCTATAAGATTTTTGATAATTTCTATTTTATCGTTCTCTTTTTCATAAAAACTATCCCCACTCATAGTGGCATTAAGTACTATGCTAGAGAGTTCTATTTTTGCGTCGTTTAGATAGTTGATACCGTTTTCATAGTTGTTGACTTTAGTAGTAGCTGTTTGGTTAAATTTTGACATGTATTGCTCCTAAAAATAAAAAGGGAGATGAAAGTGACTTGGACATTTCCACAGATAATTACGATGTAATCCAAATCCGTAATACTCCCTATTTAAAAAGAAGATGAAACCAAAAAGAGGGGTTGCTCACTTTGAGATTTTAAATCTCAACGCACAGAGTCTTTCATTTGCTAATTTTATTCGTTGTAACTCTTTTTCTTAATGCTTCTTTTTAAACATCAAAATTGTACAATCTATTTTTGACATATACTGTCCGTTTAATAAAAAAGAGGTTTTATGAGTAAAGTATCATCCACATATAGAGTCATAGAGATTTTAAAAGATTTAGAAGATGGCAAACTTTTATGTTTGACCAATTTAGCTTACAAATACGACACAAGTGAACGAAGTATTAGAAGGGATTTTGAGCTTATTCGAGAGATATTTGGTGATGTTTTGATAAGCCCCCAAAAGGGTTGCTATATAATCGTGAGTAAAAGTTTACTTGATAATGTTCTGAATTCTACTGAACTTTATATGCTCAAAAATATCCTCAAACTCTCAGATAAATCAAAACTATCCCTTTCAAAAGATGTGGATGAAAATATCAAAAAAGCGATGCTCAAAGAGGAATCAGACTCCCCATACCTTTTTAAACAAAAGCCTTATGAAGAGATTTATGAAAACAAAGAGAAATTCAAATTTTTAGAACATGCTATAAAGTTTAGAAAAGAGATAAAGTTTCGCTATACCAACTTAGATAAAATCAACTATTTCACACTAAAACCTTATAAAATAGTCTTTTTGAATGAAAATTTTTATTTAGCTTCGGAGATAGAACTCAAACGAAATGGTGTAAATGTTACTATGAGTAGAATTGCTATGATTGATGAGCTTAGTACTACTGGAAATTCATTTTATCATAACCCTGATATTATGAATTTTATCCACTATGTGCAATCTCCTTGGGGAACATATAAGCCAAATTTTAAAGAGCATCTCAAAGAGGTGATCATAGAAGTGCCAAAAGAGCAAGCAAAATATTTCAAACTTAAGAAGTTTTTCCCATCGCAAAAGATTTTAAGGGAAGATGAAAATGGCACGATTCAAATATCTTACACAGTTACAAGTGAAAACGAAGTGGTAGGGCTTATCAAACAGTGGATACCTTATGTTAAAGTGATAAGTCCACAGAGCTTGATCAATCTTTTTGAGAAAGTTGCGAGGGATTTTTATATTCACTAAAATATTTTTCTTTAATTTCATCAATAGTTTTTAAGCCTAAAACAACATGACTTTCAAGATTTTTTGAATAAACATTTTGTAGTTCATCAATCAAAATAGTATTAGCAATATATGGGATAATCATTGTATCATCACGGTATGCAATATTATCAAAATCAAAAATGATGCTCATATTCGCTTTTTGTATATTTTCATAAAAATCAAAACCTTGACTTTTTATTAGTTTTGGCAAAAAAGTATCACTGTAAAAATTGGTACATTTTTTGATAATTTCAACCTCTTCAAAATATGATGGAGTGAACTTTTTTGTTTTCATATCAAGGGTGAATTGAGTTTCTTTAGAGGTCAACATAGCAGTTGTCAAAATATCTTCAAAATAATTGCCCCACCAATTCATAAGACTCATGAATGAATGTTGAAAATTATGAGCGACAGATTTTAAATTTTTTCTTTTTGCCATCTCTTACCCCTTAATATTTAAAATCGGTCTAATATGCTCAACCACATCCACTAAATCTTTTTGTAACTCCATCACTTCAAAAATATTTTTATAAGCCTTTGGTGCTTCATCGATAGTCTCATCACTATGGTTTGTGATGATATTTACCATATCGTTATGAAACTCATCAAGGCTTAGAGTTTTTTTAGCTTGCATTCGTGACAGCACTCTTCCTGCACCATGGGATGAACTACATAGTGAATCTTCACACCCTTTGCCTATCACTACAAAACTTCCATCTTTCATATTCCCTGGTATCACACCATATTCACCAGTTTCGGCTCCTGTAGCACCTTTTCTATGAAGTACAAAACCATCTTCATCTATGATGGCATGATTGTGGTTTTTGTTGATAAAAAGAAGCTCTTTTAGATTGCCTAGGATATTTTTTATTTTTTCTATCATCTTTTTTCTATTTTTGAGTGCGAACTCCAAAGCACAGTTCATATCTTTGATATACTCAAGTCCCTCACTAGAATCAATAGAAAAACCATAATGCCCCTCAAGATTGGTTTTGAGATGTTTTTCTAGCTCTTTTTGGAGAAACTTAGCTTTTGCATCTTCAAACTTTTGTGGATTATGCTCTTTAAAATTGCTATTTTTGACTTCAAACTGATTTCCAAGTTCACTTGTGTCGATACTTTTTGCACAGGCTAATTTCATATAGTGTTCAGCTATGATTTTTCCAAATCCACGGCTCCCTGAGTGTATCACTATCCATAATTTTTTATCACTTCCAACTCCAAGCTCGATAAAGTGATTGCCACCGCCTAAAGTACCAAGTTGAAATTTACCTATACTATCCAGAACAGTTTTAGCAAAGTCAGTACAAGGTGGCAAATCATCACAACTTTGAGCCTCTTGTTGTTTATGATGACCTATTGGGATATCTCGTAAAATTGCTTCTTTTATGGCATGTAAATCCAACTCCTTTGAAGTGATATCAAGTTTTACTGCGCACATCCCACACCCTATGTCATACCCTACATAAGCTGGAAATATCATTTTATCTGATTTGATAACTGCTCCAATTGGAAGAGTATAGCCAGTATGAGCATCTGGCATCAATGCACCTGAAATATTGCAAGGTAAACACATAGCGGTGTTGAACTGCTCTAGTGCTTCATCTTCTAAAATCTCTGCATATATTTTTATTTTTTTCATCATAGTTTTCCAAATAGTAATTTATGATGTGATAGTATCAAAATAAATTGACATATTTTGTCCGTTTTAAAATTGAGTATTTTCAAGATCTTTAATCAAATTAAACATATTGACATTTTTATATATTTTCAGTAAAATTAATTAAATTTATTGAAAATAAAGGAGCAAGAGATGACCAAGCCAATCACTCAAAGAGTAAAATCAAAAATATCTTCATTATCTGATGGTGTGGCTTTTGCTTCAAATAGTTTTTATTTTGTAAATGCTAACAAAAACAGTATAGAAAAAGAGCTTTCAAATCTGACTGCTCAAGGTGTTATTAGAAGATTTAGAAGAGGAATCTACTATAAACCTCAAAAAAGTAGCCTATTTGGTGAAGTTTTACCAAGTCCAAGTTCTATTGCTAAAGCTATTGCAAAATTAAGTGATGCACATATGGTCCCAGATGGTTCTATGGCGCTGCATATGTTAGGATTATCTGACCAAGTTCCTATGAGATATGTCTATCTCAATGACAAACTTCATAAAAGTGAATTTGTAGGGAAAACAGAGATTGTATTTAAAAGAATAAATTCAAAAAAATTAATAGCTAGTGATAAAAAAGCAGGTCTTATTTTAAGTGCTATGGAGTATCTCGGGAATGATGCTTTCGCTGACAAAAAACTTATTTTGGATTTTGCAAAAAGATTAGATAGCGATGATGTAAAAGATTTACAAAATGCTTCAAAAGGGTATCCTTTATGGGTGCAAAATAGAGTGAATAGTATTATTTCAACAATGACAACAGAAAATACTCCTATTAATTAGCGACAAAATTATTCATTACTATTCATCAATACAACTTATACTTAGCCAAATTTGAGTAAAATAAATTATATTTTATTCAAGGTGCTAATCATGGAAGACAAATGGCTTACTGTCAACGAAATATGCGAATACCTTCACACTACAAGAGATACTGTTTATAAATGGATCGAGCAAAAGCAAATGCCTGCAAATAAAGTGGGTAGAAAATGGCTTTTTAGAAAAGATGAAGTTGATGCATGGGTAAAAAGCGGTAAAGCTGCGGATGAGAAGTAACCTATGAGTACAAATGATATAAATCAAAATCCAGAACAACTAGCAAGAGACAATATAGATAAGTTACTTCGAAACGCAGGTTGGGCAATACAAAGTGCCAAAAAAATCAACTGGAATGAATCTCTTGGAATTGCTATAAAAGAGTACCAAACAGATGTTGGTCCAGCTGATTATGTTCTTTTTGTAGATAGAAAGCCAGTTGGAATTGTTGAAGCAAAAAAAGAAGATGTAGGGCAAAATCTCTCAACTGTAGAAGAGCAGTCATCCGGCTATGCCAATGCGAAACTAAAATATCTGGGCAACGATCCACTAAAATTTGTCTATGAAAGCACGGGAGCACTTACTAGATTTACCGACCTAAGCGACCCAAAACCACGAGCCAGAGAAGTATTTAGTTTTCACACTCCAAAAACTTTGCTTTCATGGTCAAAACAAGAGAAAACTCTAAGGGGAAGATTTTTTGATATTCCTGAACTTGAAACAGATGGATTTAGACCTGCACAAATCAAAGCAATAAGAAATCTTGAGAGCTCTTTTAAGCAAAACAAACCAAAAGCACTTATCCAAATGGCAACTGGAGCCGGTAAAACATTTACAGCAGCTTCATTTATCTATAGACTTTTAAAGTTTGCAAAAGCCCATAGGATACTTTTTCTTGTAGATACAAAAAACCTTGGGGAACAAGCAGAACAAGAGTTTATGAAGTTTGTTCCTCAAGATGACAATAGAAAATTTACAGAGCTTTACAATGTTCAAAGACTAAGTTCTGGCTATATAGCAAGTGATGCACAGGTTTGTATCTCCACCATTCAAAGACTTTACTCCATCCTAAAAGGTGAAGAGCTAGACGACAAAGCCGAAGAAGAAAACCCAAATGAATCAAGTTGGAAACCTAAAGAACCACTACCAGTAGTTTACAATGAAAAATACGGCATCGAAACCTTTGACTTTATCGTCATAGATGAGTGCCACCGCTCTATCTACAACCTTTGGCAACAAGTCTTAGACTACTTTGACGCATACCTTGTAGGGCTTACAGCTACACCGGATAAAAGAACATTTGGGTTTTTCAATGAAAATGTCGTGAGTGAATACACCTATGAAGAGTCCGTAGCAGATGGAGTAAATGTACCTTATGATGTCTTTGTAATAGAAACAGAGATAACAAAAAATGGTGCAAAGATAGAGGCAAAAGAGCTAATTGAGAAAAGAGAGAAACTAAGCCGAAGAAAAAGATGGGAGCGAACAGAAGAGGAAGAAATTTACATGGCAAATAAGCTTGATAAAGATGTGGTAAATCCAAGCCAAATTAGAAACATCATCAAAGCATATAAAGAGAACTTGCCAAAAATATTTCCAAACCGTATAGATGAAAACGGCGAAATGGAAGTGCCAAAAACACTCATCTTTGCCAAAACAGACTCCCATGCAGATGACATCATCAAAATAGTTCGTGAAGAGTTTGGAGAGGGAAACGACTTTTGTAAAAAGGTAACATACAAGATAGATGAAGACCCAAAATCGGTAATAAATAAGTTTCGCAACAACTACAACCCTCGAATAGCTGTAACTGTAGATATGATAGCCACAGGAACAGATATAAAACCTCTTGAAGTGTTGCTTTTTATGAGAGATGTTAAAAGTACCAACTATTTCCAACAGATGATAGGAAGAGGAAGCAGAACCATCAACGATGATGACTTGCAACAAGTATCACGAATGGCAAAGGTAAAAACGCACTTTGTAGTGGTAGATGCCATAGGTGCTACAAAGTCCAAAAAAACAGATAGCAGACCACTAGAGAGAAAACCATCCGTACCTATGAAAGACCTCCTTGGAGCAGTTTTAATGGGTGCTACTGATGAAGACCTTTTCACATCTCTAGCAAACAGACTTATAAGACTTGATCGTCAAATAACCGAAGATGAAAAAGAGAAAATAGTAGAGCTAAGCGGTGGCAAAAGTATCAATCACATCATCAAAGACCTGCTTAATGTCTATGACCCAGATGTATTAGAGACTGTACCACAAGAAACGCTTATAAAGGAGGTACAAACCACATTTAACGGAGAGCTAAACGACTACCTTGAAAATGTTAGACGTGTGCATGAACAAATCATCGATGTGGTCAATCTCGATACCGTACTAGTAGCAGACTGGGATAAAGACTCAACCGATAAAGCAAATGAAATCATCACAGAATTTCAAGCATACATACAAGAGCATAAAGATGAGATAACAGCTCTTAAAATTTTCTATAATGAACCACACAGAAGAAGAGAGCTAACCTCAAAGATGGTAAAAGAGTTACTTACAAACATTAAGGCAAATAAACCTCGCCTTGCTCCTAGCATCGTATGGGAAGCGTACAGACAACTAGAAGAGACAAACCCACAAAGCCCAAAAAGTGAGATAATAGCTTTAGTATCGATTCTTAGAAGACTCACAGGGCTAGATAGTAAGCTCACAGGTTATGACCTAACTATAGATAAAAACTTCCAAAAATGGGTCTTTGCAAAACAAGCAGGAAGCTTAAAATATACAGCAGAACAAATGGAGTGGCTACGGATGATAAAAGAGCATATAGCGACAAGCTTACATGTAGAGATTGATGACTTAGACTATACTCCATTTGATGCTCAGGGTGGACGAGGAAAAATGTGGCAACTATTTGGAGATGAGATGAATAAAATTATAGATGAATTAAATGAAGCATTGGCGGCTTAGATGAGACTAGATTGGGTTAATTGTCAATTTAAAGATATTGCGAAAATTAGAAATGGATATGCATTCAAAAGTAAAGATTTTAAAAAAACTAAAGAGCTTGAAAATGATATTCCGTTAATTAAGCAATCTCAACTAAATGGGGATTCTGTTGATTTAGCTAGTGCAGTTTATTTGCCGTATGAATATTTAGAAAAATATAAAAACTATATTTTAAATTACAGTGATGTATTAATAGGAATGTCTGGTTCTATAGGAAAACTGTGCATCTATAATCAAGAATTTCCATCATTACAAAATCAACGTACTGGTAAAATTGAAGAGTTAGCTTCAGGTCAAATAGCTAATAAATTCTTTTGGCTGTATTTGCAGACTGTGGAAGCAAAATTAACTGAGATGTCAAAAGGTGTAGGTGTTCAAAATGTTAGTGGAAAAACTATAGAGGAATTACCATTAAGTTTACCTCCACTTCTTGAACAAAAAGCAATCGTTGCAAAAATAGAGCAACTTTTTTCAGAGCTTGATAATGGAGTGGCAAACCTCAAAACAGCAAAAGCAAAACTTAAAATCTATCGTCAAGCAGTACTTAAAAAAGCTTTTGAGGGAGAGCTGACAAAAGAGTGGAGAGAAAAACAAACCAATCTTCCAACAGCAGATGAACTGTTAGAACAGATAAAAAAAGAGCGAGAAGTTCACTACAAACAACAACTTGAAGAGTGGAAACAAGCTGTAAAAGATTGGGAAGAGAATGGTAAAAATGGTAAAAGACCGACAAAGCCAAGAAGACTAGATGATCCAAAAGAAATTAGTGAAGACGAATTAGAACAGCTTAGCAAATTACCATCTACTATGTCATGGGCAAGATTAGGACAAATATTATGGTCTGTTAAAGATGGACCTCATTATAGTCCGAAATATTCACAAAGTGGTATTCCATTTATATCTGGAGGAAATATAAGACCGAATGGCATAGATTTTGAGAATGTTAAATATATTTCTACTGAATTGCATCAAGAATTATCTAAAAGATGCAAACCTCAGTTAAATGATGTCTTGTATACTAAGGGAGGAACTACTGGTATAGCTAGAGTTAATACGTATGATATTGATTTTAACGTTTGGGTTCATGTTGCAGTTTTAAAAACAATTAATATGATTGAACCATTTTACTTACAACATGCATTAAATGCTCATCATTGCTATAAGCAATCTCAACAATATACACACGGCGTTGGTAATCAAGATTTGGGCTTAACAAGAATGGTTCTAATAACATTGCCAGTTTGTTCAAAAGAAGAACAAAATCAAATAGTCCAAGAAATAGAATCTCGCCTAAGTGTTTGCGATAAGATAGAAGAGACCATCGAAACATCACTAGCCAAATCAGAAGCCTTACGACAAAGTATCCTCAAAAAAGCTTTTGAGGGAAAATTATTAAGTGAACAAGAGCTAGAAAATATCAAAAATCATCCAGAATATGAAAGTGCGGAAACACTATTAGAAAATATTAAAAAAGAGAGAAATAAATAATGAACGAATCAAATAATGCATCAAGCGTAGTAAGTAAAGTTTGGGGATTTGCAAGTATGCTCCGTGATGATGGAGTGGGGTATGGAGATTATCTCGAACAGCTTACCTATTTACTCTTTTTAAAGATGGCAGATGAGTACAGCAAACCACCTTACAATAGAAAGCTAAATATCCCGCAAGGGTACGGATGGGAGAGTTTGACTGAAAAAAGAGGAGCAGAGCTAGAGGTGCATTATAGTGAGCTACTTCGTGAACTCTCAACTGCCAAAGGGATGTTGGGACAGATCTTTACAAAAAGCCAAAACAAAATCCAAGACCCTGCAAAACTCTATAAAATCATAGATATGGTCAACCGTGAAAACTGGTCGATGTTTGGAAGTGATCTTAAAGGAAAAATCTATGAGGGATTACTTGAAAAAAATGCAGAAGATACTAAAAGTGGAGCGGGTCAATACTTCACACCACGGGCTTTAATCCAAGCGATGGTGGAGTGTGTAAGACCAGAACCAAATAAATCTATCACAGACCCAGCATGTGGAACGGGTGGTTTCTTCTTGGCAGCTTATGACTACATAGTAAAAAATCATGATTTAGATAGAGAACAAAAAGAGTTTTTGAAAAATAAAACATTCTATGGAAATGAGATAGTAGCAAATACAAGAAGAATGGCACTTATGAACCTCTTTTTGCACAATATCGGAGAGATAGATGGAGAGAGCTTTATATCGCCAAATGATGCACTGATAGCTGATGAGGGAAAAAGATTTGATTATGTTTTAGCAAATCCACCGTTTGGTAAGAAAAGTTCAATGACTTTTACAAACGAAGAGGGAGATGTAGAGAAAGAGGACTTAGTTTACAATCGTCAAGATTTCTGGGCGACAAGCTCAAACAAACAGCTCAACTTCATGCAACACATCAAAACACTTCTAAAGACCACAGGTCAAGCTGCAGTAGTTCTTCCTGATAATGTTCTCTTTGAAGGTGGTGCAGGAGAGACAGTGCGAAAAGAGCTTATGAAAACTACAGAGCTTCATACCATACTAAGACTTCCTACAGGGATATTTTACAAACAAGGTGTAAAAGCAAATGTACTCTTTTTTGACAATAAACCAGCTAGCAAAGAGCCTTGGACGAAAGAGGTATGGATATACGACTTTAGAACAAATATCCACTTTACACTAAAGAAAAATCCTATGAAGCTTGAAGATTTACAAGAGTTCATCAAATGCTATAACCCAACTAATAGACACAATAGAGAGGAAACTTACAGCGAAGAGAATCCAGAGGGAAGATGGAGAAAATTCAAATATGAAGATATCATCGCAAGAGATAAAACAAGCTTAGATATTTTCTGGCTCAAAGATAAAAGCTTGGCAGATTTAGACAATCTTCCAGATCCAGATATCTTGGCTAATGAGATTATTGATGATTTGGAAGCTGGATTGGAGAGTTTTAGAGAAATTGTTGGTGTGGTTGGGGAGTAAGGTGATAAAGTATAAAAATAGATTATTGGCTTTCTTTGATATTTTAGGATTTAAAGAAGAGCATCTTAGAAAAAAAGACATAGAAACTCTATACTGTGAATATAGTTCTTTTATAGATAAAGCAAAAAAAGCTATATTTGGGGATGTCAAAACAATTTATGGAAAAAACACTGTTTCAAACTTTGATAAGTCAATAATTTTTTCTGATTCAATATTACTAATATCTTATGACATAGAAGATATAAAAAATATCAATAAATTTCTACTGAGCTGTATTACACTTATGCAAGAAGCTATCAAGCATGGTTTTGTTCTAAGAGGAGCGATAGGATATGGAGAAGCAATATATAATGAAGAGAAAAATATTTTTTTAAGTAAAGAATTTGCTGAGCTTTATACACAAGAAGGTAAACAAAATTGGGCTGGTTGTGGAATATTTGTAGATTACCATATAAAAGAAAAAATAAATAATGCAGTTTTTGGAAGCAAACAATTAGGTGGATATAAAATATTTAATGAGTTAACACAAACAATGCTATATGAAAAATATTTTGAGACTGCTGTAAGAGCTTCAAGCCCAATATTAGAGTATGAAATTCCAAATATGGGTGAAACAAGCTTATGTTTAAATTATCTTTTTACAATGGATGAAAATGATATAAATAAACTTTGGCATCTGCTTGAAAATGAACCAAAAGGTAAAAATACTACTACTAAAACATTTTATAATTACATAATGTCCCTAGATGACAATGGGGTAGTTTTTAAAAACTTAGAGCCTATTTTCAAAATTAAAATAATGTTAACACAATCAGGTGCAAAAGTTAAATTTGAGGACAAGTGTGGAAATGGCACTGAGTATCATGGACAAAATATTAGCATAGGATTTATTTGATGACAACGATTAGAGAATATTTTGATACAGATGCAAAAGCATTAAATGCACAAAGTGAATGGGAAGTAAAGAATCAAGATGGCTTAAATAGCGTTATAGTCATAGGAAAAATATCTTATGTTATTGATACAAACATAAAGTACTGGTCTCTGTTTTTTCCACAGGAATCTACAATTGATTATATAAAATATATTCTCAGTCTGAATGATATTTCTCAATGCCATTGGGATGGTGAAATATCTCAGACAATAAGTTATGTGGACAGTCCTGAAGAGTATAGTTTTAAAGATTTTCATTTTACAAAGCAAATTTATATCTATATAGATCAGCTTTTAACAAAAGAACAGATAGATGAAATTCAGAAACATAGTAGATTATTTGGATTTAATACCATAGTAAGAGATAATTACTATTTTCAAGAAAAAGCAAAAAAAGAAATCCCTTTGGCTTTTATATCACATGATTCAAGAGACAAAGATGATTTAGTTAGAGAACTTGCAAAAGAGCTTTATCGTCTAGCTTGTCCTGTTTGGTATGATGAGTATACTTTAAAAGGTGGCGATAATTTAAGAGAGAGCATAGAAAAAGGTATAAAAGAAGCAAAAAAATGTATTCTCATCTTGTCTCCAAACTTTTTAGAAAATGAAAAATGGGCAAAGTCTGAGTTTGAAACTATTTTTGTCAGAGAAATATACAAAAAAGAAGATGTAATTATACCTATTTGGCATAATGTAAGTGAAGATGATATTTATGAGTATTCACCTAAACTATTATCAAAAGTGGGATTAACCACATCTATGGGCATTAAAGAACTAGCAAAAGAAATCATTGAAGCAATTAATAAATGTTGAGAGAAAAGATATGAAACAAGAAGTATTGAACAAAATAAACCAAAGAATAGTGTATATTGAAAAAGTTGAAGAACTTAAAAGCTTTTGGACTACAAATAGTGAATATATAAAAAAAATTACAGCTCATTATTTCTCATTCTCGAATCCTCAAAGTTATTCACAAAACCCAACTCACTGGGATAATCTAGTACAAGATATCATTAAAATTGAAACTAAACAAATTAAACAAAAACTTGAAAATTTAAGTAATGAATTAGAAGATACAACTTTTGTAGAAAAATATATCGAACTATTGAACAGACAACTCTCAATTAATAATCAATTTTCTCATCAATTTCAATCTTTAGAAAGTCTCAATAATTACAACAAAAATTTAGATATACAGAAAATTATATTTAATGAGCAAATAATGAATGTTAATCACAACATTTATAATAATTTTGTACAGTCAATTCAAAGTATAAAACAAAACTTGGATGCGACCAATCAATCATTATCTATTATTAATTTTTTTGATTTATTAAAAAATAGAAATGAAAATTTAGTATTAATAGGAGCTAACGGCTCTGGTAAAAGTACTTTTTCTCGTCAAATAAAAAATAATATAAAAAATCAATTCAGCTCTTTTGTTGCCGTAATACCTGCTCAAAAAACATTTGGAATTCAAAATAACAACAGTATACCTTTAAAAGCACAAGCTTATAATGAATTTTCAAGAAGCCACACACATGATAAACTGTTTAAAGACTATAATGATATGGGATTAGCAAATAGTGAATTTGGACAAATGATAAATTATTTAATTGCTGAACATCAAGAAGTTGCAAATAATACTCATAAAAATCATACTAAAGCTGGATTTGTTAGAAAAAATTCTATATTAGAAGATGTAATAAATATATGGCAATGCATAATATTGCATATTAAATTAGATTATGATGGGCAAGGTAACATCAAAGCAAAATCAGATACTGGGCAAGAGTATGATTTTATGAAATTAAGTGATGGTGAAAAAAATATATTTTATTGTATAGCAAGTGTGCTTTTGGTAGAAAAAGATGGCTATATCATAGTTGATGAGCCAGAAAACCATCTTAATATGGCTATTGTAAATAAGTTATGGGATAAACTGGAAAAAGAAAGAAGTGATTGTCAATTTGTTTACCTTACTCATAATCCAAGTTTTGCAATAGGTAGAACTCAAGCCAAAATACTTTGGATTAAAAAATATACTCCACCATCTAATTGGGAATATGTTGAAATACCAATAGATGATGTGTTACCTCAAGAGTTAATAGTTGAACTTATAGGAAGTAAAAAAAATATTTTATTTTGTGAAGGTAAAAAAGATAGTTATGACTATAAACTCTATTCGATTTTATTTAAAGACTTTACAATTTTACCAACTGGTGGACACCAAAAAGCAATAGATTACTGTAAAGCTTTTAATGAAAATAATTCATTTTTTAATCTTAGAGCAATTGCAATAATCGATAAAGATTTTTATGAAACTGAAGAAATTACTGCATGGAATAGAAATAAAATTTATACGCTTGATGTAATGGAGGTAGAAAATATTCTTTGTGATGATGAATTATTAAAATATATACAATTGAAAGTTCATGCAACGGATGAAGACTATAATTCTGCAAAAGAACAAATTTTTGTAAAAATCCAAGAATCAAAAGATAGACAAGCAATGGAGTATACAAGATTTAAAACAGATAAAATTTTGAATAGTTTAGTTGGTAAATCATCAGACCCTAAAAATCTAAAAGAACAGCTTGAAACCGCAATAGGAGAATTGTCTCCGCAAGAATTTTATAATCAACATATTCAATTATTAGATGCACTGTGCAGTTTAAGTAATTATGATGAAGCATTGAGACATTATAACAACAAGGGAATGTTAAGTTTTGTTGGAGATAGAATTTTAAAGGGCTACAAAGATAGAGTGATTGGATTCATAAAAGAAAGTGAAGAACTTCAAAAAAAATTATTGACAAAATATTTTAACGATATTCCAAAAGAATAAAGGAGCCAAAAAATGATAGATATTAATAAAAAACTCCAACAATTTTTAAGTACAAATGATGAAAATGAGATTTTAGAGTACAAAGAAGCTAAAAATCAGTACGATTTTGACAAAATTGGCAAGTATTTTAGTTCACTTTCAAATGAAGCAAATCTTATAGGCAAAAGTGAAGCATGGCTTGTATTTGGTATCAAAGATGATAAAAGTGTAGTAGGTACGAACTTTAGGACTGATACAAAAGCACTTCATAATCTAAAAGCAGAAGTTGCTAACCATACTACAAATAGAATCACATTTAAAGAGATATACGAAACTGAGCTAGATGGCAAAAGAGTTGTTTTATTTCAAATACCATCAGCTCCACTTGGTCTTCCTATAGCTTGGAAAGGGCACTATTATGGAAGAGATAGCTCGGAGCTTCAACCCCTTAATCTTGAAGAGCTAGAGAGAATTAGAAGTCAAAATAGTGATTTTGATTGGAGTATTCAAATATGTGAAGATGCAACAAATGAGGATCTATCAAGTGAAGCTATACAAAAAGCACGAGAACTTTACGCGATAAAAAATCCAAAACTTGCAGATGAGATAAAAGCTTGGGATGATACTACTTTTTTAAATAAAGCAAAGATAACTATCAAAGATAAAATCACAAACACTGCAATATTGCTTCTTGGTAAAAGTGAATCAGAATATTTGCTATCTCCTGCTGTTGCACAAATTAGCTGGATACTCAAAGATAAAGATAACATCGCAAAAGATTATGAGCACTTCACTTGTCCGTTTATTTTAAGTCTTGAAGCGGTTTATAACAAAATCAGAAATCTGAAATATAGATATATGGATGGAAATTCTTTGTTTCCACAAGAAGTTGAAAGCTACCATCCATTTATCATAAGAGAAGCACTCAACAACTGTATAGCTCATCAAGACTATACAATGGGTGGAAAAATCAATGTAGTAGAGTTTGAAGACAGAAAATTAGTCTTTGCAAACAAAGGGGCATTTATCCCTCAAACTATTGAAAATGTACTAAAAACAGATGCACCTGAAATAAAATATAGAAACAAATTTTTAGCTCAAGCGATGATAAATCTAAATCTTATCGATACCATAGGAAGTGGAATTGTCAAGATGTTTACAATCCAAAGTAAAAAGTACTTTCCACTCCCTGAATATGAGCTTTCAAACGACTCTGTAAAAGTAACTATAGAAGGAAAAGTGCTAGATATGAACTATGCTCTAAAGCTTGCAAGTGTTCCTGATCTTTCCTTGGAAGAGATTATTTTACTTGATAAAGTGCAAAAAGGTCATAGTCTAAGTTCTGATGAAGTTAAAGTTTTAAAAGCAAAAAATCTCATTGAAGGGAAACGACCAAATTTACATATATCATCAAGTGTGGCGAAATATACAAATCAAGAGGATGAGTATATAAAACTTAGAGGAATAGATGATACATATTGCCAAAGTATTATTTTAGAGTATTTGGCAAAATTTAAAAATGCTACAAGAGCAGATTTTGAAAAGATACTTTTAGACAAATTACCTGATGTTTTAGACGAAGAGCAAAAGAAAAACAAAGTAAAAAACAATCTTCAGGCATTAAGAAAAAGCGGTAAAATAGAGCCTGAAGGGCGAACTTGGCATTTGTCTAAAACAAAAAAAGTTTAGATGAAGTTAGACAAACTTTTAGACGAAGCTAGACGAAAAGAGTAAATAAAAAATGCCATTTTCAGATATTAAAGCAATAGTTGGTCAATTTTCAAATTTAGCAAATGAGGCTTTGAAAGTTTATACACCTATTGTAAATGAAATTATAGAAAAGCAAAACCAAGATGAGAATCATATTCAAAGAACTTTAGATTACCTACTGGATTTTTGTTTCGATGAGAAAATGTTAACTTTGTACAGAAGGTTATGCAGATATTATTGGGATATAAATCCACATGCCACAGCAAATTATATAGATTATTACCGAGAAATGTATGATAGTTGATATTTTAAGTGATTTACATCTTGATTTTTATTTCAAACCACACTTAACTACACCAGAAAATGTTTCTTCATTTTTTGAGCCAATTTTTACAAATAACGGCACAAGAACAATCGGTGATATTTTGATCATAGCTGGTGATATTGGGCATTATAATGCTCAAAATATAGAAGTGCTTAAAATATTGCAAAAAAAGTTTTACAACCATATCATCTGCGTACTTGGAAATCATGATTATTATCTTGTAAATGGTGAAGCAAGATATAGTTTTGAAAACAACTCATATAATAGAGTTGAAAATCTAAGAAAGCTTATCAATAAAGAGAAAAATATCTATTGTTTAGATGGTGATATTGTAGAAATCGATGGTATAAAGTTCGGTGGATGTGATAGCTGGTATGATGATAGCTATATGAAGCGATATTTTAAACAGTTTGATACAAATTATATCAACTTACTTTGGAAGGAATATATCAACGATAGTAGGCTTATTTATGGCATCAGTCATTTTGACACCATCTCTAAAATAGAAATCAAAAAATTAGAAAATATCTATCAAAAGTGTGATGTGATGATAACCCATGTCAATCCATCATTTGATGAAGAGCATATTGATAAAAAGTATCACAATAACCAAACAAACACATTTTTTACTTTTGATGGAAGTAAATATTTTCAAAATGGCACTATAAAATATTGGGTATTTGGACATACTCATGATCCAATAGAGTATGAGATAGATAATGTGAAATTTTTATGCAATCCACTTGGTTATCCAAATGAAAGTGGTTATGGTGAAAATATAAAAATGAAAAGCTTTGATATTTAAATTTGAGTTAGTTCAGAAAATTGTATTCAGCCCTCAAGAACTAGCGGAGTCGCTCCCATCTTAGGGCTTGATATTCAAAACAAATTCTACCAAAATTTAGCTCAAATTTCAAACCATTTGCACTCCAAAATCCTCTGGCTTGATTTGAAAATATGATGATATTTTTTGATACATTAGCTCATTTACTTCACTTAAAATCCCCTCACTTTGCTCATCTATGATGCTGTCTTTAATGTCATAGGCGAATAGCAATTTATTTTCTTCATCAAGCTTGATTGCTGTTAAATACTCTTTGATGATAAGTTGTTCCATTTTATTTTTCCTTTGTAATGATTTATTTTTAGTGTCCAAGATAATGCTCAGTGATACTTGCACGAAAGTGTTTCATCTCCCAGCTAACCCCTTGTAGAGCTTGTTCATAAGTGTAGCCGTGATTTTGATACTCTCTTACACGGTTTTGTGCAAAAGTCCATCTAAACCCGTGCGAACCATGATGAGGGATATTTAACTTTTGGCATGTGGTTTTGATATCATCTATGTACTCTTGATAAGAGATTTTAAAATATGAAGTATCATTTTGTAAAAAGAAGTTTTGCAAAGTTTCATAGGTTTTGGTTGAGATAAACACATCGCCAACTTTTCCACCTTTTTCTTTGGTTTCTATTACTCCCACATTTTTGCTCGTAATCTCATCAATTTTGATATCTTTTAGCTGCTCTTTTTTGATAAGTGTCACTCCCTCACTTCGTGCACCACCTTCAAGTTGTATGGTTGTAGCTAATTGGTGTTTTGGATTGGAAAGATTTTCTATGATAAGATGTGGATTATCATAAACCCTGTTATGATAGTTATTTGCCACAAGTTTTAAATCTCTAGCATTGTTTAAAAGCTCTTGCCTTATTTTAAAATCATAAATAATTGGAAATTGGTATTTCTCTTTTGAGTAACGATTAAGGGCACTCTCTAACTTTCCAAGAGCAGATGTGATTTTTTCTAAATACTGTTTTGAGGGGTAGTATTCTATTTTGTATTCAATATAGCTTTTGATATGCTCATCAGTTATAAGCTCACAATTTTTGAGTTTAAAATGCTCTTTGAGGTAGTTAAAAAAGTTATTCCAAACATTTCTATAACTCTCCATCGTTTTAAAGGATGATACACATCCATAGTGTTCATGATTTGGATTGATTCTATCAGATTTTTTTGCACCTTCAAAGAATATGAGCTTTGTAAGTACCGCTGTTTGATAATATACACTTCCTCTCATTTTTACTTTTCCATTTATCTATAATTTTTCCTGCCTCTATATTTACAGGTATGTGTTGAGTCCTTCTACTTTTTTTCACTTTGAAAGCATCAAACAAAGATTAGATTTTTGATAGACCTAATAAAACTAAATTTAGGCATTTCTCCTACTGCTAAAAGCAGCTATACAGTTTTGAAAAGTATCTGAAAACTTTACATTTTGCTTCACAGTTTTTAAATAGTCTAGAAAGAAAAGATTCTGGTAAACTCCTCCACCTAGCTCAACTTTAGTCATTGTTTGAATCAATGCTTACTTTTCGTAAGGGTTATAAAAAAGAAAATTCTAACACCTATTTTGTCAAGTATAACCGCTCGTGGAAAAAAAGATTTGCGATAAGATTTTTTGCTCCCCGTTTCCTTGTTTTTTTAGATTGTTTAAAAAGTGGCTTGTTTTAGGGGATTTTGAAATGATAGTTTACAAAGTTAGAAGAGGTGCAATTTACACCTTTTTTTACAAAGCTTTACAAAAGAGTTGACAGCCATTTATAGTAAAGCTTTGTATTTTTCTGATAAAATTTATCATAATTATAAGGAGTTTTCAAATGAAACCATTTATGCATAGTCTTATTTTCTCGTTTATACTTATCATCTTCACAACGACAACTCTTTTTGCAAATGAGCTCAATCAAAAGATAGAAGAAATTTTTAGCAAAGCAGATACCAATGCAACCTTTGTGCTTTATGATATGCAAAAGCAAAAGCTAATCATCCATAATCAAGCAAGAGCTCAAAAAAGATATACACCTGCATCAACTTTTAAAATTGCAAATTCTTTAATAGGATTAGAAACAAAAGCCGTTAAAAATATAGATGAACAAATACCATATCGTGGACCAGAGAATCCATTTATTGCAAGCTGGAAAGAAGATATGGGACTACGAAAAGCAATAGCCATTTCAAATGTGCCTATCTATCAAGAACTAGCCAGAAGAATTGGTTTGGAAAGAATGAAACATTATTTAAAAAGTTTTGAGTATGGAAACGCTGATACAGGAGAGATAATAGATCGTTTTTGGTTAGATGGACCACTCGAAATTAGTACTCTTGAGCAAGTGGAGTTTTTGAAAAAATTAGTAAAAGAGAAACTTCCTGTCTCCAAAGAGGCTCAAAAAGATGTAAAACAGATTTTACTGCTTGAAAGTGCTGATGATTATAAATTGTACGGAAAAACTGGTTGGCAAAATGCACCAGATAATGGAATAGGTTGGTTTATTGGCTGGATTGAAAATGCTGAAGGCAGTTATATTTTTGCTTTAAATATCGATATGAAAGGTGCAAATGATGCCCCAAAACGAATAAGTTTAACTAAAGATTGCTTATTCGCATTGGGATTGTTGAAAGATTTATAGACTTTTAGATTTTTCATCCCATTTGATTGTATTGCTGATATTCTTTTCCATAGCTACATCAAAAATTATTTCCGCAAACTCTTTATAAAGCTTTTTAATACTCTTTGGTGCTTTCTCTTTTTGAAATGCTTTTTTTACTTCACCTTGTACCATAGCTTTAACCACTGGTAATGGATAAAATGCTCTTAAGCAACGCATTGCACCATAGAATATTGTTTTAGAAGATGACTTTGGATTGCTATTAGCAAAATAAATTATCACATACTCTTTTTCATTTTTTGTAAAATCTTCACCAGTTTTCTCTTTGAACATATCTTTAAATTTATCGAATAAAAACGCCATTTATTGCTCCTTTTGTTTATTGTGTTTGTTTTGTCGTTTGATAATATTTTTTAGTTTTATGATCTCATCTTCTAAAGATTGTCTTACATAATGGGTTGACTTTATCTCTGTATGAAATTTAGAAAGGCTGTTGTCTATAAGTTTGAAACTATCTTGAATATCTTTTTGCTCTTTTGCATTTTCACTGGCAATTTTTAAAAGATATTTTTTGTACTCGCTAAATTGCTTCTCTATCTCATCAACACTTTGAGCTAGTTGGGTTTGAAACTCTGATGAATAGTTCATCAGAAGCTTTTGAATACCAAGAGCAAATCTATCTTGTAAAAAGTAAAATATTCCAGCTCCAGCTATCACTCCACTAAAAAATACAACCACCTGCATCATCATAAAAGTTGTTTGGTTATACATTTTTTGCATCCTTTTTTATGATGTACTCGTTTATATATTGTGATAGATAAGTGTGTGAGATAGTTTTTCGATATTTACTTTGCAGGTGTTGTTTGATATCTCTTAGGCTATATCCATCATCATGTAGTGCCAAAATAACTGAGTGAATCGATAAAAGCATCTGAAGCTTCTGTTTTGGTTTCTCTTTTTTGAGTTTTATTCTCTCTATTTTGGCGATACCTCCAAGTTCATTTAGAGTTTGATTTTTATTTTTTGATTTTAAAAGCTGCTCTTTGTCGTAAAAGTGCTTGATAGCAAGAAGAAACGAAGCCAAAGATAAAAGCTTTTTATCAATTCCTTCATTTTTGAGTTTAAAAAACTGATTTTTTTGCTCATCAAATATCAGTATCTGAAATTCGATGTTTTGTTTATTGAACCAGTTTATAAGTGTTTTTCGTTGCTCCTTGGAGAGTTTTGTGTGAAACTCTAAACTTGAAAGAGTTCCACTGTCAACAATGTTGTTTTTTTGTTCCATATTCACCTCGTTTGATTTTATTTACAAGGTATTCATAATTTTGATAATTGTTAGGTGGATATGGGTAAAATATAAAAATTTAGTTTGTGAGGGGATAATTTGCAAAAATATTCAGTTAATCAACATTTAATAGAAACAATTCTCGCTTGGGTTAATTCTGGTGAAATTGCAATTCCAGAAATACAAAGACCTTTCGTTTGGGATGCCTCTAAAGTAAGAGATTTAATGGATAGTTTATATCAAGGATATCCCATTGGTTATGTAATTGCATGGCGAAATCCAAATGTAAAACTAAAGGATGGTAGTACTAGTGAAGGCAAAAAAATTCTTATTGATGGGCAGCAAAGGATTACGGCTTTAACTGCTGCTATATTAGGACAATATGTAATCGATAAAACATACAAAAGAATTAAAATTAAAATTTCATTCAATCCATTAACGGAAAAATTTGAAGTTCAAAACCCTGCTATTTTAAAAGATAAGACATGGCTTCATGATATTTCAGAAGCTATTAATGGGGATTTATTTGAAATTGCTGATAATTACTTTGAATTAAACCCTGATGTTGATAAAAAAAATGTACGAAATGCTTTTTCAAATTTGATTAATATTCCTAAAAAACAGATAGGACTTATTGAACTAGCACCAGACTTAGATATAGAAACAGTTACAGAGATTTTTATTAGAATTAATTCTAAAGGTGTGGTTCTTAGTCAAGCAGATTTTGCCATGAGTAAAATTTCATCGAACACTGAATATGGTGGTAATGAACTTAGAAAATTAATTGATTATTTTTGTCACTTAACAATTGCACCAGAATATTATAAACATATTGAAGATAATGACAAAGAGTTTGCTAAAACTGAATTTTATCAAAAAATAAAATGGCTTAAAGATGAAAAAGAAGATTTATACGATCCTGATTATAATGATTTAATTAGGGTTGCTTTCACATCACAGTTCAATAGGGGAAAACTTTCAGATTTAGTAAGTCTATTATCGGGAAGAAACTTTGAAACAAGAACTTTTGAAACAGAAATTGCAGAGCAATCATTTGAAAAATTAAGAGCTGGCGTTATAAATTTCACGAATGAAACTAATTTTAAAAGATTTTTAATGATTATAAAATCAGCAGGTTTTATTGATAGCAAACTTATTAGATCCCAAAATGCAATTAATTTTGCTTATATTTTATATCTCAAATTAAAAGAAATTGGAACAAATGCAGTTGATATTGAAAAGTTTGTAAAACGATGGTTTGTCTATTCAATTTTAACAGGTAGATATTCTGGCTCACCAGAGAGTACATTCGATTATGATATTAAACAAATAAGCCATAAGCCAATGAATGAATATTTAAAAGAAAAAGAAGAAGCAGAGCTTTCAGATGCTTTTTGGAATGCATCTTTGCCAAGAAGCCTAGATACATCTGTTGCAAGTAGCCCATATTTTCACATATATTTAGCTGCTCAAGTTAAAGCAAATGATAAAGGTTTTTTATCAAAAGATGTATTAGTAAGTGATTTGATTTCTTTAAGAGGAGATATTCATCATCTATTTCCAAAAGACTATTTGAAGAAAAATGGATATGAAAGAAATAAATATAATCAAATAGCAAATTATGTTTACATGCAACAAGAAATTAACATAAAAGTAGGAAATAAAGCACCATCTGATTATTTTTCATTACTTATTGAAAATTTTAATAACAGCGATGCAAAATTCAGTGGACTAGAAAGTCATGAACAACTAAGTTACAACCTTAAAATGCATTGTATTCCTGAAATGATACTTTCTAATAATGCTTCAGATTACGAAGACTTTTTGAATGAACGAAGAAAATTAATGGCATTGAAAATTAAGGCATATTATTTTTCGCTTTAAATAATATTCTGACATTATGAATATAGCCAAAGATAACAAAAGGAGCTATCAATGGCTATATACAGCAAAATGGAAAAATTTAGAGGACAAATTGTATATCTTATCAGTAGAGGTTCATCAATTCGCTCAGCTTGGAGAATTATAAACTCTCATCTACCAGAAGAAGCGAAGATTAGCTACAATGCTTTTCATCACTTCGTTACAAAAAATATAAAAATAGATGCTTTATAGAAAATATTTCTCAACTATATTTATTGCATAGCTATCAATTTTGTAAAGTTGATCTTTTACATATTTTTTTAGTTCTGGAAGGCTTGAGATTATTTCGATAATTGAAACAGAATCTAAGTCAGATTTTGCCCATGTTATGAGTTTATCCAAATCAGTTCTTCTCACTAAAACACCAAATTTGAGTGTTTCTTTTGGATTAAACTCATAATTTTCAAGTAATTCGTAAAATTTTAGGTTTAAATTCTCAGTTGAGATTTTTATATCTGATTTTTCTAAATGTAGAAAAAACGAATATAACAACACTAACATTCTTTCCCCATCACCACTCATGATATTTGATAGTTTTTCAAAAAATGTCTGACCTTTTAATCTTTCAATTTTTTCTTTGATAGTTGTCAAAATATTTTTACTCAGCAAATAGTTTTCAATTATCTCTGTTAACTCTTCATCACCATATTTGAGTCTTGCTTCTACGAATTTATCGTATGTAGCATCAAATGGTGTTTGTGCATCAGCAAACAAAAACAAAGGTGATACACCAATGTCTATAAGCTTCTGAATTGTGTGTATATCAGGCTTTCTTTTGCCTGTTAAGTATTGAGAAATTGCATTTGGAGATAACTCTATTTTTGCAGCAAAATCTTTTTGTGAGAGTTTTAACTCTTTTTGAATAATAGAAAATTTTTCAGAAAAATCCATATATACCTCTTGACTATTTATCTTCATTTGTGATAATATACTCAAATGATTATTTATAATTAATACGACTAATTATATCATAAATTACATAAAGGAGCAAAAATGCATTCAAAACAGATAGCTGTCGAATATCTTGCACCAAAGATTAGCAATCCTGCAATGATATTCAAAGATATAAATATTTTTAAATCGATTCTACCTTGGGCAAAAGATAGTGCCAAAGAGTTTTTTGAAACACAAACATCAAAAATGTTTCTAACTTCATATGTTGATGATGTAGCACCTATTGTGGATGAATATCTTACAAATAGAGCTACTAAGATGTATGAAAAAGCAATCAAATCTCAAAACAAACTCTTTACCAATCTTTGCTCAAGTCAAAAAACAGTAGCTTGGATTATTGATAGATGGATAAATACTTTTATCAATCTTACTTCAAATCCTGCTTATAAAGAGTACATAGATATCTCAAAAATCAAAATCGCTTTTAATGATGAGATTAGTACTACTCATAGCAATATAGAGGATATTTTGGAGTTTGAAAAACTGCAAAAACTTCCAAAAGAGCAAATCATAAAAGCTTTGAAATTTATCTGGGAAGATGGATACTTTGATAGTTCACTTGATAAAGAGGATATCGAGGAGCTTTGTAAAAAGTTTGATTTGAGTATCAAAGATGTTTTTGGAACTGATGATTTAGTGAAGCTAAATCTAAAAAAAGAACAA
The DNA here is from genome assembly GCF_937982575.1 of uncultured Arcobacter sp. Classification (NCBI taxonomy): domain Bacteria; kingdom Pseudomonadati; phylum Campylobacterota; class Epsilonproteobacteria; order Campylobacterales; family Arcobacteraceae; genus Arcobacter; species uncultured Arcobacter sp. The sequence goes on from NZ_CALJLR010000011.1 coordinate 36,258, forward strand.
ACTGGGAGCGGCCACTCTCAGCTTGTTTTTGTATTTGAATCCGAAGTTGCATAAGGAAACAAACAGATGAAGTCTAACACAAATTACAGTTTTGACTGCTTAATTGGCATCGAAAGAGCCATTTTAAGCACACTTATAACCTATCCAGAAGTTGATAAAATCAATGAAGCCATATCAATAATTGAAGCGAATGATTTTTATTTTGAACAACATGGACTTATTTTTAATACCATAATCGATCAATATAACAACGATAGACCAATAGATGAAATAACAGTTTATCTTAGAAATAAAGCAAAAATCCAAGAGAATTATTATCTTGAAGTTATTTCTGCAAATCCACTAGCTTCTATAACTGATTATCTTAAACAACTAAAATTTTATAGTCTTGAGAGACAAATAACAGTTGTAGCTGCAAAAGTAAAAGAGGGAGATTTTAAAAAAATCAATGACTTGCAAGTGTTGCAAGATAAAATGGAATCACTTGGAGAGATAAGAGATTTAAAACCATTTACTGATAAATTTGAAGCATATATAAGCTCATTGGATTTGGATGTTGAGAGAATCAAAAACAAAAAAGTTGAATATTTATACGACAATTTTTTAGTGAAAAACGACATCATAATGATTGTGGCTCGTCCTGGAACTGGTAAGTCATTGGTATCGGTTGCACTTTGTAATATGCTTCTTAGTGAAGATAAAGTCAAAAGAGTTTTTTATCTTGATGGGGATAACTCAGAACTTACTATAAAAACAAGAAATATCCACCATCTAAAAGAAAAATTTGGCAATAGACTCAACTACTTAGTTGAACTATCAAGAACTAGCTTTATGCAAGTAATTAATGAACTAAAAAAGATTGATTTGACAGATTGTTTAATCGTATTTGACTCTATCAAAAACTTTATAACAGGGGATAGAAACAACCACAAAGATGTAACAGAGCTTATGAATATACTAAAAATCTTAAGAAAAAATGGTGCTACGATTATCTTTTTGCACCACCAAAATAAACTTCAAAAAGAGTTTAATTCAGAGTTTGCAGGAAGTAGTGCATTCGCTGAAGATGTTGCTTTAGCGTTCGAGCTTAGAAAAAATGAAGATAAACAGACCTATATCCTCATCCCCATAAAAGATAGAAACAACACATCAGATTATATTGCTTTTAAATACAACCAAGATAATACCCTTACAAAAGTTGATGTGGATTATGCGATGGAAACAAATGAGGATTTAGAAATCAAAGAAGAGATCATCAGATTTATCGCTTCAAGTAATGAAAAGCCAAAGTACAGTGATATTTTAAGCACTTTAACTGATGCAGGCTACAACAAAGATAAAGCAAATAAAATCATCCAAAATGGTAAAGATAAATACTGGAAAGCCACGAGAATTCCACGACAAAACAATAAATTGGTCTTTGAGCTACTAGATAACCCAGATAGCCAAGATAACTCCATAAATAGGAGTTTGAAATGAATGAGATTTATAAGATAGCTTACGATAACTCAAAAAATATGAATGTATTGAAGTAATAGGAGGAAGATTATGTATGACGGACAAAAATTAGATTTATTACTAGCAAAATTTGAAGATATACAAGATACTTTGCAAATGTTTATGCCAAATCTACAGCTCAAAAGAAATGTTTTGACATTTTTGGATATTACAGAGCCTACACTCAACCACTATATTAAAAACGGAGTTTTAGAAGAGGGGCTACATTATGAAAAAGTTGGCAAAAATAAACTTCGTTTCATTCCTGAAGCAATTATTGCATTTAAAAAATCAGGTATAAAAAGACAAGTAGAGATGAAAAAACCTCTCAAAGTCGAGATTGAAGAAAAACCAGTGATTTTGTCAAATCCAAATGCAAAAAAGATGTTTGAAAAAATGAAGAGGGCAGGATGATGAAAAAACAAAAATCAGTTAAATATATCTATCAAGATGTTAGATTTAGGATTATTGAGCGAAGTGGTCATTGGAATTTGGATTTTTTCATTGATGACAAGCGACAAAGAAGAAGTACCTCATTAAAAGCAAATAGTGATAATTTGCTTATCATTAAAAAAGAGATAATTCCGGAACTGATGCTTGGGCTTACAGGTACAAATATAGCCTTAGAAGAGGAGTTCGATGATCCAAAAGATATGACAGTGGAAGAGTTTGGGATAAAAAGTATCAATGCAAATAAACCAAATATTAAACCTCATGTATATGAGCGAAAAATGGCAACTTTTAAAAACTATGTGGTTCCATATTTTGGAAAAACCAAAATTAGTGCTATAAAACCTATGGATATTCAGGATTGGCAAAATAGATTGCTTACAACTCTCACACCATCAAGTGCTCAAAAGTATCGTTCAATCTTTTATAACATCTTACAAGATGCCTTTATCAATGAGATAATCGTCAAAAATCCAATGCAGTTAGTAAAAGCACCAAAACAAAAATTAAAGCAAAACACTTTATTTGATGAAGAAGAGGATGTGATGCCTTTTAACAATGCAGAGATTAAGCTTATTTTAGAAGATACACAACTTTTTGAACACAATAAAAACTTCTATAAACTGATGCTTTTTACAGGGATGCGACCAGGAGAAGCTGTTGCTCTTAGATGGCAAGATATATTGTTTGATAAAAAGCAAATCAAAATAATGCAAACAAGAGTAGCAGGAAAAGATGGCACACCAAAAACGATGTCATCTATGCGATATGTGGATATATTGCCTCAAACTTTGGAAGTGTTACTAAGCCAACAAAAGCTCACTGGAGATAAAGAGTATCTATTTTATACTAGAAGTGGCAAAAGATATTTTTCACACGATACCCTTGCTGCTTCATTTAAAAGATTGCTCACTCGAAACAAAATCAAAGAGAGAGTTCTGTATAATCTTAGACATACATTTGCTTCACAGATGATAAGTCAAGGTGTTGATATAGTTTGGGTATCAAAAACTTTAGGTCATAAAGATGTCTCAATTACACTTTCAACATACACAAAATTTATCCAAGAAGATGAAGCAACAAGGTTTCAGAAATTAGAGAAATTTGGCACAATTTTTGACACATTGGCTAACTCTTAGCTGTCAAAGTGCCTTAATATAGGGGTTTGTAAGGTGCAAATACGAGTTTATTACGAAGATACGGATGCGGGTGGAGTTGTATATCATTCAAATTATTTAAATTTTTGTGAAAGAGCTAGGAGTGAGTTGTTTTTTAAAAAAGGGCTGACTCCTGTTTTAGAAAATGGTCATTTTGTTGCAAAAAAAATAGAAGCTGATTATATAATAAGTGCTAAACTTGGTGATGAACTGAAAGTTAAAACTGAACTTATAGAGATGAAAGGCGCTTCTTTTAAACTTTTGCAAACTATTTACAAAGAGAATAAAAAAATATTTGAGATGAAGATTACTTTGGTGTATATAACTTTTGGAGGTAAACCCCAAAAAATTACAAAAGAAGTTAAAGAACTTCTTTTATTGCTCTTCGTAAACTGATTTATAAGGGATAAATCTTGAAAAAGAGGGTTGAAGCAGTTCTATAGGATAGATCATCTGATTCTCTTGTATTTCTATATCATACTCTCGTTTTTCTCCGTTTATAAGATGAGAAAAATAGTCTATCCCGACGCTAGTGGTGTAGTTAATCCAGTCATACATGATATCATTATCCAAAAGAGAGTTTGTTTCAATCAAAACATCTTTGTTCTGGGTTATAGAGTTTGCTATTATCATGTTTTTTCTATCTTGATACTGTGTCATAGAGAGCAGCAGCGGATTATAATTTGTTTGAGTTGATAGTACATTTGTTGCATTTGTGTCATAAAGTGTAAGTTGAGATAAAATCATACCGCTTTTGATAATAGGCGTATTTATAAAAAATGATCCTGCGTTTATTTTTTTATTATCTTTTAGCTGCTTTTCCAGATTTGTTATTCTTTGAGGAATAGAAAATTTTATAACAGTTAAATTTTTGTTATTTCTTTGTAATGTTGTATTTTCATCTTCGCTGTATTTATGCTTGAATTTATACTCTTGATGATAAGTTAGCTGCTGCCCAATTTCGGAGTTGTCATTAAATATTATAAGCGGAGAGAGTGCTTCTTTTAACAACAAATCACTTTGAGCGCGGTGATCTATCCCACCATAATAAAGATAATTAGATGTAGTGTTAGTATCTTTTTTATTTATAGTTGGAAAGTATATATTTATGTCTGGGTTAATGGTTGAAACAATCTCTTCACCTGTTTGAGTCAGTGGAGCGATAACATGGTAAAAGCCATCCTCTCGAATCTTGATTAGCGCTGTTAAAATTTCCTCATGACTTTCATCTTCTATATTATAACTTTTTAACTCATAGGGATGATTTTTTGACATTAAATAAGCAAATGATGCATTTGTTGTAGAAGCTGCATATCTGCCGATTTTTTTATAAGGCAGTAAAAGGGCGATGCGAATCTTGCTCTCTTGCATAAACCATTTTATATTAAGAGCAGAAAGATACCTTGCTCTCTCTTTTTCTAACTCTTCATTAGCAAGTTTTTCATCCGCATGTGCTAAAAAAGAGAATATATAGCCATTATCAAGATGTTCTTGCAAACACTTTTCATCACAAGGATAGGGGTCTAAGTTTTGTATACTTGTTTTTGGAAGCGCGATATTTGATATCAAAAAACTTTTTGCATAAAATACAAAAGGAAACAGTAATATTAAAAAATATAGTTTTTTCATAAATAACTCTTTATAGTTTTTAAATCATTATATGCTATTTTTTTATCATCCGGATTTCTAAGCAGATGATTTGGATGGTAAACTGGAATCAGTTTATAGCTTTTAAAGTCTATAACATGTCCTCGCACATTTTGAAAATTTTCATTTTCAGATGTAACTTTAGCATAAGCTTCTTTACCTAAAGTTACAATTATTTTTGGTTTTATAAATTCTATTTGTGAAAACAGGTAGTCTTTACATGAATCCCACTCTGAATTTGAAGGAAGATTTGAATTTAGAGGTTTACATTTTATAGCATGAGTGAAGTAGATATCTTCTATTTTTAAGCTTAAAACATTCTCTATCATATTTTTTAGCATTTCACCGCTTCTGCCACAGTAGTATTTATTAGAACTATCTTCGGTTAAAGAGACTGTGTAGTCGATTATCATTAAATCAGCATTTGTGTTTCCATAGCCGCTCATGCTTTGAGATCTTGATTTGCTAAGATCGCATAAGTGACATGTTGATATATCTTTTGTCAATTCATCAAGATTATTAGATTTTTTATTGAAGCTTTTTTGATTTATCAAAAATGAATCGCTATATTCAAAACCAAGAGCTTTTAATCTGTATAAATTTTGAAGTAAAAGTAAATTTTGAAAAGAGTTCAACAATAACCTTTTGAAATTTAAAATGTTGATGTAAGTATATTTAAAGTGTGGTTAAAACATACTTTTGGAGAGTAAAAATTTAATTAGTATTTTTTATCAAGAGAGTAATTTCTCTTGATAAATAAAATGATTATTTGACTATTTCTACAACTTTTTCTGTTGATTCCCAAATACCATGTTTTGTACAGTATGCTTGAGCAGTAAGTTTAAGTTTGTTTCCTGTAGGTATAATATTAAATGTAACAGTTGCATGTGCTTTCATATTAGCTAATGTTCCTGGAACAAAATCAGCACGAGCTAAAAGAGTCTCACCATTAAAAAGTGACATATTTGCTATATAGTGGGGACCGTTCATAATTCCGTGTCAATCGGGTAAAATTATATTTACTCAAGGAATG
>NZ_CALJLR010000012.1:0-50350 GCF_937982575.1 uncultured Arcobacter sp.
AAGATTTAGCTGCTTATGATGCTAAAGAAGTGGTTACTACTTCTGAAATGGGTGACATTATTGCAAATAATTTAAGAAAATAGTAATTAAACTATTTCTTATTTATAATTAAAATGTTAGAATTAAAAATAATAATTTTTTAAAGGTGTCTTAATGGGTGAAAAAAAATATAGATTAATCACAAGAAGTGATATGGATGGACTAGTGTGTGGTACACTATTGAGCTATCTTGATTTGATTGATGATATTCTTTTTGTTCACCCAAAAGATATGCAAGATGGACTTATAGAAGTATCATCCAATGATATAACTACAAATGTACCATATGTTGAAGGTGTACATTTAGCTTTTGATCATCACTTTAGTGAAACTTTAAGAAATGAAAAAAGAGATAACCATATTATAAATCCTGATGCTCCTAGTGCTGCACAAGTAGTATATGACTTTTATGGTGGTGATGAAGAGTTTCCTATGAGATTTATTGGTATGATGAATGGTGCCAACAAAGCTGATAGTGCAGATTTTACACAAGAAGATATTCTAGAGCCACGTGCATGGGCATTATTGAGTTTTATTATGGATTCAAGAACAGGTCTTGGAAGATTCAAAGATTTTGAAGTTTCAAATAAACAGTTAATGAGAAACTTAATTGACTATTGTGCTAAGCATAATATTGATGAAATTCTTGAAATAAAAGAGGTAAAAGAGAGAGTTGACCTTTACTTCAAATATGAAAAAGAGTTTCAAGAGCAACTTAAAAAGTGTACAAAAATTTATGGAAATGTAGTTGTAGTTGATTACAAAGATGAAGAGATAATTTATCCAGGAAATAGATTTTTAGTATATGCAATGTATCCAGAAGTAAATGTTTCTATTCATATAAGTTATACTTTTGATAGGGATAAATTGGTTTTTTCAACTGGTAAGTCAATTATAAATAAAACATCAAATACTAATATTGGTGAACTTATGCTTAAACATGGTGGTGGTGGTCACAAAGCTGCAGGTGGATGTCAAATCCCATTAGCCCAAGCTGACCAAGTATTAGAAGATATAATAGCAAAATTAAATCAAGATGGTTGATTTAATTTTTCATAAACTATTTTATAAAACTCAGTAATATCTGCTAAGGCCAAATCACTTTCTCTTTGTTTTTTACCCCACATAGGCTCAGGAAAATAAGAATCTTCCTTAAATCTTGCCATTATATGAAAATGTACATGGGGAACATAGTTTCCAAAAGATGCAATATTTATCTTCTCAGGGTTAAAATAACTTAACATCTCTTTTTCTATGATATCTAAAGCTCTTAAAATTTCTATTTTTGTTTCATTATTACATTGGGAAAACTCTTTTATATCTTTTTGAGTAAAGATTTTTAGCCAAGGAATTTCACTTTCTTCAATCTCTACTTTTATTAAACTATTTTCATAAATCATTTATATCCCTATATATTATTAAAATCAACCGTGATTTCATCCATCTGTTCTTCACTTAAATATTTGTTCGCATAATCAAGGTGTAAATTATTATCAACGAAAAATTTAACTATATCTCTATCTAAATGTTCATCTTTAACCATAAAAGATAAAATTCTAAGTGAAGTATTAAGTGAATTTGCTTTTTTATATGGTCTATCATTTGCAGTAAGGGCTTCAAATACATCAGCAACTGCAAGTATTTTATCTTCGATTGTCATAGGTAAATCAAGAATTTCAGGAGCTGAATAACCTCCACCTTTAACCATTTTATGATGAGACCCAGCAATAACAGGAACCCTTTTTAGTTTTTTAGGGAAAGGCATAGTCTCTAACATTTTATATGATACTGTAACATGATTATTTATTACATCTCTCTCTTCATTTGTTAATGTACCTTTTTTGATACATAGATTATATACTTCATTTTCACTTAGTAAGTTTGTCTCTTCCCCATCAATTGTAAGTTTCTCTTTTGCAATTTCTTTTATTCTTTCGATTTTATCATCTTCCATAAATTCACCACCAGTATTACAAGCAATAACAAAATCTAAATCTTCATTTAATGATACAACTTTATCTTCATATTTTTTAGTTAGTTCTTCTTTTTCTTTTAAAGATGTTGCTTTTGAACTATTTTTAAAATATTCCAATTCATAATCTTTTCTAACAATCTCAAACTTTGCTTTTACTGTATTTATTCTGTCATAGATAGTTTCAAGTTTTTTACCTTTATCTACTACATATTCTGGGATTACAATTTTACCAATATCATGAAGCCACGCAGCTCTACTCATCTGCTTTACTTCATCTTTATTAAAATTAATATGACTAAATACTGTTGTATCCTCATTTATAGCATTTGTGAGAGTCTCTGCAATTTCAGCTACTCTATTAATATGTCCACCTGTATACTCTGACTTTTCACCAATAGCAGTTGCAATTGACTTAATGAAAGAATCCAATAAGTTTTCTAATTCTGCAATTAATCTATTGTTTGTAATAGAAACAGCAGCTTGAGAAGCCATAGATTCAATAAGTTGCTTATCATCATTGGTAAATGTTATTGGATGTCCTTCAGAATCCATTTTATTTAATAGTTGTACTACTCCAATAACAGTATCTTCATGATTTTTCATAGGAATGACAAGCATTGACTTGGTTCTATATCCTGTTGATTTATCAAACTTTTTAGTACCTTCAAAGTTGAAATCTTTTGTTTCATAAACATCAGGTATATTAATCATTTTTCCCTCAAGTGCACAAAGTGCAGCAACCATTTGTTCATTTGGTTTTCCATCTTCTAGGTATAAAGGAAGTTCAGGCCAAGTAATTTTCCCCTCAGTTCCACCCATTTTTATACTTAGTGAATCAGTTTGCACAACTTGAAATCTTAATCTTTTTTCATCTTCAGTTACTAAATATAGTGTTCCTGCATCTGCATCTGAAAACTCTTTTGCTCCAAGAAGTATCTTTTCCATAAGAACATCAAAATTCTTTTCAGTAGTAAGAGACTTACCAATATCGATTAAGTTTTTTACCTCTTTTTTTCTAATATTTGATCTTTTAGTATTGTAGGCTAAATACTCATTTGATAAAGAAATCACATCTCCATCATCTAATATTTTACCTTCATTTAAAAGTAGCTTTTCATGGTGAATCTCTTCTCTTAATATTTTTTCATAGCTAGGTTTAATATGGTCAATATAAACTCTTACATCATCTCTTTTTAATTTTTTAAGTTCCTCTTTTAATAAAGCAGGAGTTAAATGTTTACTATCAAAAGCAAGCTTTTCAAACTTTGAAGGGAAAGAGACATCAATAATTACAGAGTGTATAGTCAAGTCTTTATTTATATTTTCCCAAATAGAGTCACATATATATGTATCTGAAGTAAAAAGAGTGGCGTTGTTATTTTTACTAATAATATAACCACAACTTGATTTTGTGTGGTTATTTTCTATTGGAGTTAATTTTGTATCATCTTCTAAGGTAATAGTTTCATTAAGTTTTATTGGGATTAACTCTATTGCTTTGAAATTTTGATATATTAAATCAATCTCACAAAAATCAGGCCAAATCTCCCAATTAAAAATATGTTTTTCCAAATCATTTATAGTCTTTTCTATACCATATATTTTTATTGGCTTTGTTCTTTTTTCAAAAAATGCATCAATTAAAAATGGAATATCATTTATATGGTCTAAATGAGAATGTGTTAAAAATATATTATCAACATATTGTGCATTTTCATCTAAACCCCTTAAAATGTTCCCTGCGTCAATAACTGTGTTTGGGTTTATCTGAATACAGGTGGTACTTGACTTAAGTCCTTTTCCACCATAGGCACCTAATATTTTAATTGAATTTTTCATTACTTTCATCATATTCTCCAATGTCGTTAAAAGATTATAGCAAATAATTTTTAAAATAATTTTCTTTTTGTGATTTATATACATAAGTAAGGGAAATTTAATTAATGAAGTCTTAAGTAAACTTTAAATATAATCCAATTCCATTTTTCAACCACAAAAGAGTTTTTTATAAAAATTTTGTGTTTTATAAAGAGTTGGTAGGAAGAGCGCAAGTGGACAGTATGAATTAATATAAGTGAAGCAGTTTACTTTTTATTCACGCTTCTTGCCTGTTGAAAGTGGATAATAAACACAAAGGAAAGCAACTATGAAAGTTAGAGCTTCGGTAAAAAAAATGTGTGACAAATGTAAAGTTGTCAAAAGAAGAGGGATCGTAAGAGTAATTTGCGAGAACAAAAAACACAAACAAAGACAAGGATAACCATGGCAAGAATTGCGGGTGTTGATTTACCAAACAAGAAAAGAATGGAATACGCATTAACGTATATTTTTGGAATTGGGTTGTATAACTCAAGATTAATCCTTGATGCTACTGGTATATCTTATGACAAAAGAGCTCATGAGTTAACAGAAGATGAAGCAGCAGCTATCAGACTAGAGATTCAAAAAAACTACCAAGTTGAAGGGGATCTTAGAAAAAAAGTAGCTATGGATATTAAAGCACTTATGGATTTAGGTTCATATAGAGGTTTAAGACATAGAAAAGGTTTACCATGTAGAGGGCAAAAGACTAAAACTAATGCTCGAACTAGAAAAGGTAAAAAAAGAACTGTTGGTGCAGCGTAAGGATAAACAATGGCAAAAAGAAAAGTAACTAGAAAAAAAGTAGTAAAAAAGAATATTGCTGATGGTATCGTTCATATTGCGGCATCATTCAATAATACAATGGTAACAATAACTGATAGAGCTGGAAATGCAATCGCATGGAGTTCTGCTGGAAACTTAGGTTTCAAAGGTAGTAAAAAATCTACTCCTTTTGCTGCTCAAGCTGCAGTTGAAGATGCAATGGCAAAAGCAATTGAACATGGTGTCAAAAATGTTGGTATCAAAATTCAAGGACCAGGTTCAGGAAGAGATACAGCTGTTAAAGCTGTAGGAGCTATGGAAGGCATTAGAGTTTCATGGTTAAAGGACGTTACACCGTTACCACATAATGGTTGTAGAGCTCCTAAGAGAAGAAGAGTGTAAGGAGTAGTACATGGCAAGATATAGAGGACCAGTAGAAAAAATCGAGAGAAGACTTGATGCAGACCTTGGATTAAAAGGTGAGAGAAGACTTAACGGAAAATCTGCGTTAGAAAAAAGACCATTCGCTCCTGGACAACACGGACAAAGAAGAACAAAAGTTTCTGAGTACGGTTTACAATTAAGAGAGAAACAAAAAGCTAAATTTATGTACGGTGTTTCTGAAAAACAATTCAGAAAATACTTTAAAGAAGCAGCAAGAAGAGAAGGTAATACAGGATCTAACTTAATTACTTTAATCGAACAAAGATTAGACAATGTTGTTTATAGAATGGGATTTGCTACAACTAGAGCAAATGCTAGACAATTTACAACTCATGGTCATATCTTAGTTGATGGGAAAAAAGTAGATATTCCTTCTTTCGTAGTAAAACCAGGGCAAAAAATTGAGATTAAAGAGAAATCTAAAACTAATCCTCAAGTTGTAAGAGCTTTAGAATTAACTAACCAAACAGGTATTGTTGAGTGGGTTGATGTTGATAAAGACAAAGCATTTGGTATTTTTACTAGAATTCCTACTAGAGAAGAAGTAGTTATTCCTGTTGAAGAAAGATTAATCGTAGAGTTATATTCTAAATAATAAATAAAGGTAGCAGAGTATGAAGAAATTTGCAGACACTCCATTTTTACCAACAGAAGTTGAGATCGAAGCTATAAGTGAAACTGAAGCTAAGATTTCTGCATATCCATTTGAAAGTGGTTTTGCAATTACATTAGCGCACCCTTTAAGAAGACTTCTTCTATCTAGCTCAGTTGGATACTCTCCAATTGCAGTTAAAATAGAAGGTGCAAGCCATGAGTTTGATTCTTTAAGAGGTATGTTAGAAGATATTGCTATTTTTATTATCAATCTTAAAAATATTAAATTTAAAATAGTAGGTGATGAAAGTCAAGTTGAAGTTGAATATTCTTTCAACGGACCAAAAGAAATTAAAGGTTCTGACTTAGTTAACTCTGATGTTGAAGTAGTGAGCCCAGAAGCTCACTTAGCTACAATCAATGCTGATTGTAACTTAACTTTTTCTGTAATTATTCAAAAAGGTATTGGTTATATGCCTTCTGAAGATATTAGAGATATGGTTGCTAGTGATTATATTCCACTTGACGCTTTCTTTACTCCTGTAAAAAAAGTTGTTTATGATATTGAAAAAATGCTAGTTGAGGATAATCCAAACTTTGAAAAAGCTGTATTTACAGTTCAAACAAATGGACAAATTACACCAATCAATGCTTTTAAAGAAGCGGTTTCTGTAATGTATTCTCAAATGTCAGTATTCAATAAAGTATTCGATTTATCAGAAGTAACAGTTAGTGATTCAACTGAAGAACCTGTAGAATTAAAAGATTTAATTGTTAAAATTGACGATTTAAATTTAAGTGCTAGAAGTTTTAACTCTCTTGATAGAGCAGGGTTAAAATACTTAGGTGAATTGGTACTTATGAGTGAAGTAGAAGTTAAGAATATTAAAAACTTAGGAAAAAAATCTTATGATGAGATTGCTGATAAATTAGCATCTTTAGGATTCCCTGTTGAAAATACACTTCCAGAAAATATTGCATCAGCTTTAAGAAGAAAGCTAGAGCAGTTTAAAGCATAAAAAAGGTAAATTATGAGACATAAGCACGGATATAGAAAGTTAAATAGAACTTCTTCTCATAGAAAAGCATTGTTAAAAAACATGGCAATAGCTTTAATAGAGAGAGAAAAAATCGAAACTACAGTTCCTAAAGCAAAAGAACTTAGTAGATATATTGAGAAATTAATTACAGTTTCAAGAGAAGCTGATTTAAATACTCATAGATTTGTATTTGCTTCATTACAAGATAAAGAAGCTACAAAAAAATTAATTAACGAAATTGCACCAAAATACGTAGGTAGAAACGGTGGATATACTTCAATAGTTAAAACAAGAATTAGAAGAGGTGATGCTACACCTATGGCATTCATTTCATTAGTATAATTACTAATATATATGTTTGTCTAAAAGGGAAGGAGAGCAAAGCTCTCCTTCCCTTTTTTTATATAAATATAATTAAAAATTATTTTTAGAATTTAATCAAATTTTTTGTATAATCACGATATTTTATAATGATTAGGAGTTATAATTGATAACATTGAAAGAAGCACTTTTATTAACAAGTGACGAAATAAAAAATATAAGAAACGAACTAACAGAAAAAATTAAAAATAATAACATTGGTGCTTATGTTGAACAACTAACTAATACAGATATAAATATTTCAGGTTCTGGCATACCAATAGCGATAAAAGACATTATAAATGTTAAAGATTGGAGTGTAACTTGCTGTAGTAATATTTTAAAAGGATATATAAGTCCTTATGATGCTACAGTAATTAAAAACTTAAGAGAAGCAGGATTGAGCCCTTTTGGTAGAGCAAATATGGATGAGTTTGCCATGGGAAGTTCAACTGATACTTCTTGTTATGGAAAAACTTTAAATCCTCACAATCATAGTAGAACAGCTGGTGGAAGCTCAGGTGGTAGTGCAGCTGCAGTTGCAGCTGGAATAGCTGTTGCAGCACTTGGAACAGATACGGGTGGATCAGTGCGACAACCAGCAGCATATTGTGGTGTTGTAGGTATGAAACCAACTTATGGAAGAGTTTCACGATATGGAATTACTGCATACTCTTCTTCCCTTGATCAATGTGGACCTATCACTCAAAATGTTGAAGATGCTGCAATATTATATGATATTATTTCAGGACATGATCCTATGGATTCAACATCTGCTGATGTTGAATATGAAGCAGTAGCTCCAAAACTTAACAGCGATAGAAAACTTACAATTGCAGTAATAGATAACTTTGTTTCACAAGCAAGTCCTGCTATACAAGAGGCTTTTGGTAAAGCTGTAAAAGTTTTAGAAGAGGCTGGACATAAGATAATTCATAAAAATATGTTAGATACTGATAAGATTCTTTCATCTTACTATATTGTTGCAACAGCAGAAGCAAGTGCAAACTTAGCTAGATTTGATGGTGTGCGATTTGGAAATAGACAAGGTGATGCAGGACTTAAAGATATGTATATCAAAACAAAATCACAAGGTTTTGGGGATGAAGTACAAAAGAGAATTATGCTTGGTTCTTTTGTTTTAAGTTCAGGGTATTATGATGCATATTATATAAAAGCACAAAAAGTTAGACATTTGATAAAAGATGAATATGAAGAGATTTTTAATGAAGCAGATTTAATATTATCTCCAGTTGCTCCAACAACTGCTCCTGAGTTTGGAAGTTTTAAAACTTCTTTAGAGATGTATTTAAGTGATATTTATACAATATCAGTAAACTTAGCAGGATTACCTGCAATTTCATTACCAGTTTGTAATGATGAGGATAATATGCCAGTTGGATTACAACTTATAGCAAAAGCATATGATGAACAGACACTATTTGATGGCGCTTTATCTTTAGAAAAAGCAGTAAATTATACGAAATAACAAAATATAGGATTATAAAATGAGAATTAAAACAAGAGCACTAACATTTGAAGATGTATTATTAGTACCAGCAAAATCAGAGATTTTACCAAAAGAGGTATGTATAAAAACAAAACTTACAAAAAAGATTGATTTAAATATTCCTTTTATAAGTGCTGCTATGGATACAGTTACAGAATATGAAGCTGCAATTGCCATGGCAAGACTTGGTGGTATAGGGATTATCCATAAAAATATGGATGTTGAAACTCAAACTTTACAGTGTAAAAAAGTTAAAAAAAGTGAATCAGGTATGATAATTGATCCTATTACAATTAAACCTGATCAAACAATCCAAGATGCAGAAGATATTATGGCTTCATATAAAATCTCAGGTGTTCCTGTTGTTGATGATGCTGGTATCTTAGTTGGTATTTTAACAAATAGAGATATGAGATTTACAAAAGACTTTACACAAAAAGCAGTTGACAAAATGACAAAGATGCCATTAATCACAGCAAAAGAAGGTACTACTTTAGATGAAGCTGCTGATATTATGCATGCAAGTAAAATTGAAAAATTACCTATTGTAGATAATAACAATAAATTAATAGGTCTAATCACAATCAAAGATATCAACAAAAAAAGAGAACATCCAAATGCTTGTAAAGATGAATTTGGAAGACTTAGAGTTGGAGCGGCGATTGGTGTTGGTCAATTAGATAGAGCAAGAGCACTAGTAGCTGTTGGTGTTGATGTATTAGTACTTGATTCTGCACATGGTCACTCAAAAGGTATCTTAGATACAGTAAAAGCAATTAAAGCAGAGATGGATGTTCAAATTATCGCTGGTAATGTTGCAACAGCAGAAGCAACAGCTGATTTAATAGCGTGTGGAGCAGATGCTGTAAAAGTTGGAATTGGACCTGGAAGTATTTGTACAACTAGAATCGTTGCAGGTGTTGGGGTACCTCAAATTACTGCTATTGATGAGTGTGCAGCAGAAGGTGCAAAAACTGGAATCCCAATTATCGCTGATGGTGGTATTAGATACTCAGGAGATGTTGCAAAAGCTTTAGCAGTAGGTGCTAGTTGTGTAATGATGGGAAGTGCATTGGCTGGAACAGAAGAGAGTCCAGGTGAAGTAGTACTAAGTCAAGGTAGAAAATTTAAAACATACAGAGGTATGGGTTCAATTGGAGCTATGACAAAAGGAAGTACTGATAGATATTTCCAAGAAGGAACAGCAGCTGATAAACTAGTACCTGAAGGTATTGAAGGTATGGTTCCATATAGAGGAAGCATAGGTGATATTATTCATCAAATGGTAGGAGGACTACGAAGTTCTATGGGATATTTAGGAAGTGAAAGTATTCCAGTATTTCAAGAAAAAGCAGAATTTGTAGAGATTACATCAGCAGGGCTTAAAGAGTCTCATGTGCATGATGTGACTATTACGAATGAATCGCCTAACTACCACATCTAAAAAAAGAAAAGTGATGTTCTAAACATCATCTTTTCGCCTTACTCTGCGTTGAATTGAAAATTTTAATGCTCACGTACTTGTGTGTACGCTCCGCTTAAAATTTTCACTTCGCCTTGATTAAAACTAAAATCTAATATTTATAACATCACTTTTTTAATTCTTTTTTGATACAATTTTGAATTTATTACTAAAAGGGTTATGATGAAAAGTTTTAAAATATGTGTTTTAATATCAATAGTAATGCTATTTATATCGGGTTGTGCTAGTAGTAAAAGTGAATTTGCACTTATTGATAAGTCAAAAATGACAAATGAAGCATTAATCATAGGTAGTTTTAGCAGAAACTTGGGTAATAATTATATACATAAAACTAGTTTTGATATTGTTACACTAAATCATGATTTTGTTAAACGAGTATTTGATGCTGCAGGTGAAACTCTAAGTTTAGCAAATAATCCATATTCTTTTGAAAATGATTTCGTATATGAAACTTCTCAAGGTTCTATATTCTCAACAATGATTCCAGAAGGGACTTATTACATTACAAATTATCTTGCAGGAAAAGGTTCAGGTGGATTTATAGGTAATTATGAGCAAAAAGTTTCAGTAAAAGCAGGAGATATTGTATATATTGGAGATATTAAATTTGAGCCAATATTAAGAACACATCCTTTATATGATAATAAAAAAAATATTGTTAGTACTAATTGTATTATTTCAAATCAATTAGATAGGGATTTTAATTATTTTAAGAATAAATATAAAATTGATTCATTTAAAAAAGAAAATATAAAAGTTTTAGTTGAAGAAAAAAAGTTTAATTTAGGAGCTTTTCAAACTAATGGAAGTCCATTTATTATTTTTGTACCTACACTTTAGTATTGAATTAAAAAGGATAATTTGGGGTCAGACCCCCCCCAAATAAGTCCACACCCGTACATAAGTTTGACCATAAGTTGATAGATGCCTTTCATATTAAGAATGATACTTTTTACTTCCTCTATAGTTAGAACAACTGGAATATGTTTTCTCTCTTTAGCTCTTAAAGCTTGTATATTTTCATTTTTTAATGATATATTTAAAACTTGTTCGTATAAAAATAATATTGCCTTAAATGCTTGGTTCTGTGTTGTTGGAGATACATTTAACTTCGTAGCAAGATGGGTAAGAAACTGTTCGATTTCTAATTTCCCCATATCTTTTGGATGTCGTTTATTATGAAATAATATATATTTCTTTGCCCAATAAATATATACATTTTCTGTTTTTATACTATAATGCTTCACTCTTATTTTATCCCTCATTATATCAAGTAACTTTTTACCCATAATAACTCCTATATTATAAAAAATGTTATTTAAAGTTGGATTTTTTACTTTTAACATACATTATGTATATTAAAGTTCTAAATATCGATATAAAATTACATAAAAATTATAACTAAAACAATAATATTCTTAAAAAAGTATTGCATTTTGTAATATTTATTTATAAACATACTAAAATATGCTCTTTATATCAATATATACTAAACTAGTGGATTTAAGTACTTTATTTATATAATGTACATTCAATAAATAGTTATGTGCTGTCCTAAAATCAAACCTAGGTGTCAATCTTGAAAGACGAAAGAAAAAAAGCTTTTTGCCATCACTGCGATGGTGATACAAATCAGGAAATTGTTTTCAAAGAGACAGAGTTCGATACTCAAGAGGTCTTCTTCGAAAGCCTAAAAGGCGAACCTAGGTGGGTTGTAGAACAACGTGAGTGGGAGATCACAAAATGCTTAGGGTGTGACTATTTGAACCTTGATATTGAAACTATTCACGTTGGAAACAAAAACACCGGGACCCAGAAAATCCCTGGAGGCTCTATTCGGAAAGTACCATCTTGGATATTTGGCCTCGATAGAAAGTACATTGAAATACTTGCGGAAGTCTACTCGGCTTTTAATAGAGGCCTATTTCGGTTGACCCTAATGGGCTTTAGAACTGTTATTGACATGTACTTAGTAGAGAAAGTAGGAGATAAAGGAAGCTTTGTTTCTAAACTAAAGGCTTTGGAACAACAGGGCCTGATTAGCTCAACTCAAAAGAAACTGCTTGACGTGGCAGTAGATGCCGGAAATGCATCCTCGCACCGCGGATACAGCCCATCTGAACAAACACTTCAATCGATTGCGGACATAATTGAACATCTGTTAAATGCAACAATATTAGAAAAAAGGATTGAGGAAATATCTAGTGCCACACCCCCTCGACCAAAAAGCACATAACAAGGCGCTCAAGCAAGGACGCGCTAACGCGCGCCGCTTAGCTAAGCGTTAGATTAACAGAAGTAGAAGGATAAAGATGGATTGTACATCATGCCAATATTATAGAGATTTAACTTTTTTCAATTTGGGCTTGAGATGTATGAACAAAATAAATAGTCCAAAATCGGGTGATTTTATGGTAATAAAGGATTCATACTTTTGTGAGCACTATGTTGAATTCCAAGACAATCAATTTGAATGGGATGAAAACAAAAACCAAAAGAATATAGAGAAACATGGAATTTCATTTAATCGAATTTACGATTTGTTTGCAGATCAACATATGGTTCAACAGGTCGAGCAACCTAACAAATGGGAAGATCTGAGTAATCTAGATGAAAGTGTTGAAAGGAATGAAGGTAATCTTGATCCTATTAGAGCAAAACTAACTGGGTCAATAGATGGAAAAATCTATACTGCCATTTATACATTCAGAGATGAAGTTGGGAAAATGCGATATCGGATTATTTCATTACGAAGAGCTCAAAAAAAAGAAATTCAATTTTACAATAACTGTAAACCATGAAATTAAAAAAATCTAACAAATCAGAGGAGCTAATAAATTACCCTGCGGGAAATTTATTAGCTCATTTTAAACGTTATGTCAAAGGAAATATTAATACATGAGTAATATATACCTATATGCAGATGAGTCTGGAAATACTGGTACAAATTTATTTGATAATAGCCAACCTTATTTTTATATGGCTACTTTATTTTCACCAATTGATATTGATAAAAATGAACAATTTAAAAATGATTTCATGAATATTTTAAATAATGAAAATGAATTACATTTTAATGATTTAGATAAAAATAATTTAACTATAATTTCAGAACAAATACTTCAACTTTTTGAGCATTATAATATCACTAGCCTTTTGACAATTATTGAAAAAAAATATTTACCAAAAATTCATTTTTTTAATACTTTTTTTGACTCTGGACTAAACCCTAAAGTTCCGTCAAATATGTATCAACAAAGAATGCATAGATTTATTGCCTTAGCCATAGTTTTAGAAGATTTTACAGATAGTGATGCTAAAACTTTTTATTCATTAATAGAAGATGAAGATTATATTGAAATATCAAATTTTATCAATAAAATACAAAAAAAAGTAATTCAAAATGAATCAGAAGAGTTAACTAATATATTGAATCCAATTTTTGAATTTGCTAAACAAAAACCTCAAGAGTGTTTATCCAACTTTAATAAAAAAGAATTATTACCTAATTTTTTTGTCTTGCCACTAATTATGGAGCATACTATTAAAACATATCCAAATAAGAAAGCAATATTTAAACATGATTACAATAGTAAAATCTTCAAAGGAATGAATCATATCATAGATATAGCTTGTAACTATAAGATGAATGATGATGCTTTTGGTAGCTTTGCTCATATGACAAAAAACAATATATTTTCAAATGGTATTCAGTTTATTGATTCAAAAAACAGTCTTGGAATACAATTGTCAGACTTTGTAGTTTCATTTGCTAAAGCACATCATGAAGATAAAATTGATACTTTTTCTTGTACTAAAATGTGTGAATATATAGAACAAACAAGTATGAATGGAGTAGGTCAAGACTTTACTAATGGAGAATTAAAAAGCTATGAGCAACATATAAAATGACATAACAAAACCTCGTAACCAATAAATGACCTAGCGGTCATTTATTGGCTAGAGTCAACCGTTATCTAAAAGGAAAAATTACCATGAGTTTAATTACTGAAATTATTTTAATGGATACTTACGAAAAGATGCATATTAATTTACATGATTTTCTTTCAGATGAAGCTGATTGGAATGATGAATTTTGGATTTTTGAAGAAAGTAAGTTGGCTCATATATCTAATGAATTAAATAAAATTTTCAATTATTCAAAAAATGGAATAACATTTACTTCAATATGGAATGGAGATTATATAAAATCTGAACAAGAAGTTTCGATAAAACAATTTATAGATATTATTAAAAATAATAAAATTGGTACGCACATCAAATATATTATTAGATAACAAAACGCAGGAACCAATATTTGACCCAAGGGCGGGTCAAATATTGCTCTCCTTAACCGTTATCAAAAAAATAAACTTGACATCTCTCTCTAATTACAATAAAATACATTGTATATATAAAAAGGTGATCAATAGTGATTAAAAATAAAAGCATACGATATAGTCTTGAAAAAAACGAACTCTTAAAAGAACAAAGAGATATAAGTTTTGAAGATGTGGTATTGGCACTTGAAAGTGGTAATTTGTTGGATGATATTGAGCATCCAAATAAAGAAAAATATCCTAATCAAAATATCTTTATTCTTTTGATTGAAATAAAAAATTATGTTTATTTAGTCCCGTATGTTGAAGATGATACTTCGATATTTTTAAAAACAATTATTCCTTCAAGACAAATGAACAAGAAATATAATAAAGGAGTCTCAAAATGACTAATTTAGATGAATATGAACAAGACATTTTACAAAGTGTTGAAAATGGTGAATGGGAAAGTAAAAAAAATATTGATAAAAGATTATTAGAACTACAGTCTTATGTAAAACACCAAAAGAAAAAAGCTATATCTATAAGAGTTAATGAAAATGATATTTATGAACTTAAGAAGAAAGCTTTAGAAAATGGTGTACCTTACCAAAACCTTATCCAAGTTTTAATACATCAATTTGCATCAAATAAAATACATTTAAATATGTAGATATAATAACAAAATCCGGGGACAGAATACCTATTAATAAAAAAATTATACTCTTCCCAGATTTAATTTTTATGGTTGTTATCATAAAATTTACACCTCTTGAGAAAGCGTACGATATTAAGTACAATATTGAAAATTAACTATTAAGGACAGATATGACAAGAACTATGTCAGTAAGTCAAGTTAGAGCAGATATATATAATGTGATGGATGAAACGGCACAAACACATGAACCGATACTTATAACAGGGAAAAGAAATAATGTGGTTATGCTTTCCCAAGAAGATTGGAATGCTATAGAGGAGACATTGTATTTAAATAATATACCAAATATGGTATCTTCGATACAAGACTCGATGAATGAACCAGATAGTGAGTTTAGTGAAGAAATTGAATGGTAAAATATAAAATACTCTATAGTAAACTAGCATTAAAAGATGCTAAAAAACTATCGAGTGCTAACTTAAGCCCAAATGCTAAAGAGTTAATTGAGATTATTAGAAAAAATCCATTTCAAAATCCACCCCCTTATGGTGTAACCCCGCAGGCACGAGGACAAAAACTAGTTGGTAATTTAAGTGGTACATATTCTAGAAGAATAAATATTCAACATAGACTGGTTTATGAAGTAAAAGAAACTGACAAGGTAGTAAGAATCCATAGAATGTGGTCACATTATGGAGAATAAATTACAATTACATCCCAGGGGTTGAATCTCCACTTCTTGGGTAATTGCTGATTCTTAAAATATAATACTCTAAGTTATTCCCAATACTTTATTCAAACTCTTCATTGGCTTTTAGCTTACTTTTTTACAATATGTTATAATAGACCTATAAGTTTATTAATTCATTATCTATTTATTTTTAAGGATTTTATGATGGATATTTTTTCTAGTATTTTTTTAGCTTTGATAGTTTATCTTTTAGGAATTGCAAGTCCAGGTCCTAGTAATTTAGCCATAGCTCATACCTCAATTTACTCTGGTAGAAAAGCAGGTGTTTTTTTAGCTTTGGGAATAACTACAGGGTCATTTTTTTGGGGATTTTTAGCGACAAGTGGATTACAACCTATTTTAAATGAGTATGCAAATTTTCTTTATATATTAAAGATTTTAGGTGGAGTTTACTTCTTATATTTGGCATATAAGTCTTTTAAGTTTTCATTTGATGTAAACAATAAGAAGACTGATTTTACATTAAAAGCTGGGTCTAATATTAGTTATTTTTTATCTGGCTTATTAATGCATCTATTAAACCCAAAAGCTATTGCAGTATGGATTGCAATTATTGCAATCGCTTTACCAAATAATGCTCAAAACACTTCTATATTTTTACCAGTTATTGTATGCCTTCCTTTTGGTATTTTAGTTTTTGTAGGATATGCCTTTATATTTTCAAGTAAATCTGTAGTACATAAGTATTTTGATTTTAAAAAATATATTGATAGAATAGTTGGAACTATTTTTGCTGCTGTTGGGTTAAAGCTAATTTTTGGAAGTGAAAAGTAAGACTATCATTATTAACAAAGATAAGTTGTTAGTGTTTTATAACATTTCATTTAACAATTGAATAAATAAGCTCATAGCTTTTGTAATATGTTTATTTTTATGATAGGCATATATTGCTTTTATTTTTCTTTTTTCAATGTTATGATTCAACTCAATTACTTTTCCATCTTTTATCTCTTCTTCAACTGTAAATTTAGGAAGATATGCAATTCCTAAGTTTGAGATTACACATTTTTTTGCAGCTTCTATACTTCCTAATTCTAGAGTTTTTCTCATAGTAATATTTTTATTTTGTAAGTATTTAGTCAAATATTTTTTATAAGGTGCTTGAGGATGGTTACTTGCAATTGAAAAAGGTTTTAATTGTTTATCTTCTAAAAAATTTAAATATTTCTTTTCTAAAGAACTTGATGCTACAAGAGTAAGATTAAAATCTTTTATATTGTGAGTTATTATGGAGTCTGTATAGCTACTTATATTATAATGGATTCCTAAATCAATGTTTCCATTAATTAATTGTTTTTTTACATCATAACAATTTGTTCCTTGAAATGATAATTGTACATTTGGAGCCTTTTTTTTAAATTCTATCAATATATTTTGCATTTTATAAATTAAAAGTGTTTCAGGCATTGCAATTCTTAATATACCTTGTATTTCACTGGTACTTTTATGATAGTTTATTAGTTCATCGATAGAGTTAGTAATAGTGTCAAAATATGGCATTATTTCTTTTGCTTCTTGAGTTAAAAGCATTTTTCTGCCAACTTTTTCAAACAGTTTTAAATTTAATTCTTTTTCTAATTGTTGTATATGAAAAGTTACTGTAGATTGAGTACACCCTAATGTATAAGAGGCATTAGAAAAACTACCTACATCAATAATTGTTTTAAAAGTTTTAATATATTTTAAATCCAAAATAAACCTTTATATCTAAAAAATCGAATTGTTAATTATAACATATTTGATATATGAATAGATTTTTCTCTGATAAAATAATATAAAGTATAAATTTTATGAGGATTATAAAATGTTTGAAAGTAAATTTTTTCTTTGGTTAGGTATGCTATTTC
Organism: uncultured Arcobacter sp.; assembly: GCF_937982575.1. NCBI lineage: Bacteria > Pseudomonadati > Campylobacterota > Epsilonproteobacteria > Campylobacterales > Arcobacteraceae > Arcobacter > uncultured Arcobacter sp. Next base: position 17,646 of record NZ_CALJLR010000012.1, read on the forward strand.
CTTTGGTATTTTCAGCCGGACCTGCAAATATTGCAATGGCTTCTTTGGGAGGTCAATTTGGACTTGTTAAGTCTATGCCTTTTATCTTAGGTATAAATTTAATGGTTCTTTTAGAAGCTTTTGCAATTGGTTTAGGGGTAGGTGACTTTATAAAAAACTATCCAGTGTTGTTTAAATATATAAAATATGCAGGTTCATTATATTTAATCTACTTAGCATATAAATTATTTTATTTATCACAAGCTAATAGTAAAGAGTCAAAACTAAACCCACCTAGTTTTTTTGATGGAGTTATTCTACAACTTTTAAACATAAAAGTCATGACAGTGATATTTGTGATGTTTTCTCAATTTTTAGATATTAATTCAAATCAAATACTCCAAGTAAGTATTCTTTCCTTTGGTATTTGTATTTTGACTACATGTGCCACTATTTCTTGGGCTTTTGTTGGGGCTAGTTTATCTCAGAAGTTTATGTCTAAAAAATCTGTTAAATTTCAAGGATATATTTTTGGAACTATGTTGATATGTGTTGCATTTTGGATGTTATTTTGATTTATTATTAAGTATAGATGATAGAAATTATGGGAAAAGAATACTTAATTATAAACAAAATAAAATTCAAGTAAACTATTTTCAAAATAATTAGATAATTTAGGAACTTGGATGCTTAAAAAAATTGATAAAGAGATGGATGAATTTGCATCTGGTATTAAAACACTTGAAGGTCATGATAAACTTTTGGATTATATGAATAGTAGTATTTATTCAACTATAAAGTTATTGATTTTTGCTTCAAATACTTTTAGTATATATGGTAGGGTATTGTTCTTTTTTATTATATCATTAGCTGGTTTAGGTGTAGTATCAGGTATTGGCTTAGCTGTTTTAAATACTACTTATCTTTTAGTTGTGACAGTTGTATTAGTTATTTTGATATTATTATATATTATGCATTTTAAAAAATCTCTTATTTTATATATTGAAAAATCAAAGAACAATATGGAAAATAGTAAATGATATATTGGCATTGATGAGAAGGAAAATATTATGTTTAAAAACAAAATAATAGAATATTATAAATTATTAAAAGCAAAAAAAATAGATAAATACTTGATCTTAATAGGTATATTAGGTGTTATTATTGGTTTATCCTTTGATGTACCAATAATAAATCAAATATTTGTATGGCCTATCTTATTGGGTGTTTGTATAAAGTTATATGATTTTACTGAAAGAATAGAGAATAATATTGTTCCTTATGATTTTAATAAGTTATTACCACCACCCAAAAAGAAAAGTGGTAAAGACTAATGTCCTATTTTGTTTATATTCTTGAGTGTTGTGATGGAAGTTTATATACGGGAATTACAACAGATGTAGCAAAACGATTGGATGAGCATAACTTATCTGATAAGGGTGCAAAATATACAAAAGCTAGACGTCCAGTAAAGTTGCTTTATGAAGAGTCGGCAATTGATAGAAGTAGTGCATCAAAGCGTGAGTATGCAATTAAAAAACTTACAAGAATAAAAAAACTTGAACTAATAGAAAATCGTTGATATAAAAAGAGTAGAATAAAAGATAAATAAATTATATGTTTTAACATAAGATTAGCTAATATTAAAATATTACTAAGGATATTTAAGTTGAAAACAATACTAGTACATTTAATTATAATTTCTTATTTAACTATTCAAGCTATAGCTCAACCTCTTAATCTTACAAAAGAGGAAAAAGACTTTATATCAACACATCCTAAAATTACAATCTCTATGATGCAAGATTACACACCTTTTACCTTTATTGAAGAGGGTCAACCTGTAGGGTTTGAACACGATTTACTTGAAATTATCTCAAAAAAATCGGGACTTACTTTTGAAAAAGTCATAGGTTCTTGGAGTATGGCTTTTAACGCATTTAAAGACAAAAAAGTCCATATGATATCAAGTGTTTCATATACAAAAGACAGAGAAGCTTTTACACTTTTTACAACTTCTTATTATGATATACCTATTATGATATTTTTAAGGGATGATTTTGGAGTATATAATGGTCCTGAAAGTTTAAAAGATAAAAAAGTTGGTATTACAAAAGATATATTTTATCAAGAAGAATTAGAAAGTTTAGGAACTTTTGAGATAAAACCTTATACAAGTTTATTGGAATTAACAAGAGATTTATCCCTCCATAGAATTGATGCAGTTATTGAGAATCTAACAGCTATAAATTATTTAATAAAAAAACATGGTTACACCAATATTATATTAGCTGATGAATTTACTGTTGCAAATAAAACTGTAGAAGATTTGCGGTTTGGAGTACAACCCAAGTATCCACTACTTAAGTCTATTTTACAAAAATCTTTAGACTCTTTTACTAAAGATGAAAGAAATAAACTGGCAAATAAATGGATTGGAACTATTAGGGAGTATGGCACTCAACATATCCAGTTAAGTGAAAAGGAAACAGCATACATAGACCGTAATGTCATAAAATACTGTATAGACCCAATTTGGTTACCCTTTGAAGGATTAAATGAAAAAGGTGAACATACGGGGATGAGTTCAGATTATTATAAACTCTTTGAAAAAATCCTTTCTGCTAAGTTTAATCTTGTCAAAACCTCAAGCTGGAGTCAATCTTTAGATTATTTAAAACAAAAAAAATGTGATATGTTAGCTCTTAGTATGGAAACGCCACAGAGAAAAAAATACATAAATTTTACAGATTCTTACTTGGAAATACCATTAGTTATAGCAAATAAAATAGATGATTCATTTATCAATGAAATGAAAGATTTAAAGGGCAAAAAGATTGGTATTACAAAAGGTTATGGATTTGTTGAGACATTAAAAGAAAAATATCCATATTTGAATATTGTGGAAATTAACAATATTGATGAAGGATTAGATCAAGTCAAAGAGGGCAAAATTTTTGCATATATTGATGCTTTGGCTGCAATAGGACATGAATTCCAAACTAAATATTTTGGAGAGCTAAAAATTGCAGGTCAATTATCAGAAAAATTAGAGTTCAGAATTGCAGTAAGAAATGACGATGAAGTTTTACTAAACGTGATGCAAAAAGCAGTCAATAGTATCCCTGCTGAAATGTACAGTGAAATTTTAAATAAATGGAGTTCAATCAAGTATGAAAGAGGTATTGATTATAGTTTAGTGTGGAAAGTTATTGCAGGGGCTATTTTTATATTTTTCCTTATTATTTATTGGAATAGAAAAATCACAAAAGCCAATGATTTATTAAAACAAGCACAAAAAGATATTGAAGAAAAAAACAAGAAGTTAGAAAAACTAGCAACCATAGATAATCTTACAAATTTATATAACAGAAGAAAACTAGAAGAGTTATTAAAACTTGAAATAAATAGATGTGAAAGATTCAATTGCAACTTTAGTCTTACTATGTTAGATATAGACCACTTCAAAGAAGTTAATGATACCTATGGTCATCAAATTGGAGATAAAGTACTCATTGAGATTGCAAACATATTAAGAAATAGTATTAGAAAAACTGATTTTGCAGGAAGATATGGTGGGGAAGAGTTTATTATTGTTTGTTTTGAAGCACAAAAAGAAGAGATAATAAAAATAATTGAAAACATTAGAGTAGATATACAAAACCATGATTTTGATATAGTTGGAAGAAAAACTGTAAGTTTTGGTATCTCTATATTTAAAGACGGTGATACAATTGAGTCTATGATTAAAAGAGCAGATAGTGCACTTTATGAAGCAAAAGAGACAGGTAGAAATAAAGTTGTGCTACATTTAAAGTAGCATAATTTATACTTATTATTTTTATATTTATTTATACTTCAGTTTTAATATAATAGACTTTTATACTTGACTATATGGTCAAGTATAAAAAAGGATAAGCCATGAAAAATATTGAAACAATAAAAGAAGATAAAAACTACACAGCAGTTGACTTAGGTAACTTAGATGAATTAATGGAATACTCACTTATTCATAAAGTAAATAAAAACAAAATAGAGGGAAAAGTTTTTTTAAAAGAGGCTACAAAATCAACTGGTACTGAGATTTCATTAAATTCATTAGCAGCAAAGACAGAACAACCTTATTTTCATATACATTATAAAAATGAAGAGACATATATTATCTTAAAAGGATTTGGCTTTTTTCAAGTTGATAAAGAAGTCTTTGAAATAAAAGAAGGCTCTGTTATTCGTGTAGCACCTTCTGGCATAAGAGGTATTAGAAATGATTCTGATGAGACAATGATATACATAGTAATTCAATCAAAAGAAAACTCATTGGAAGAGTACACTACAGATGATGGAGAGAGAGTAGCTTTTGAGCCAAAATGGAATAAATAATAAAATTATATATAAAAAGAATAATCTTTTTTAAGTTAAAATAATTTTTTTAAGAAAAAAATAAGCTTAAAATGTTATTCTTATTTAGTGCTAAAAAGTAATAAAACAGTATTTATATATATTAAAATTATTGTTTTTTACTAATTTTATTAGCATTAAAAGGATTTAAAATGAAAAAATTATTACTACTAGTGCCTTTCTTATTTTTTATACTACAAGGTTGTACTGACAATAGCGTTGAAGACAAAATGGATAATGTCAAAGAGACAATTCAAGATAAAAGTGAAGATGTTTCTGATAAAGCAGAAGATGTTGCTGATAAAACTGAAGATATTATTGATAATGGTGAAGACTCTATTGAAAATGCTGCCAATGAAACAAAAGCTGCATTAGAAGAGGCTGGTGAAAATGCAGAAGATGCATTAAATGATGCTAGTGATAAAACAGAAGAGACTTTAGAGAAAGTTAAAGATGAAGTTGAAAATAGCTATGAAAATGTAAAAGAAAGTGTTAAATAACACTTTCTTTAATAAAAGAGTTTAGTGTAGATAAAACAGATGAACTCTTTAAAAAAAGCAATAAAATATCTCTTCGTAAGCTTATTCTGCCTACTTATTTTAGCTATTGCATATCTTTGGCTTACCTTCTCTAGCCCTTTTTTATATAATCCTCCTGAGAATTTACCTCCCATTGATGAAAACACTACTTATTCAGTTTTTGTATATGGAACATTAACAAAACCTTGGGTTCGCTGGCTAGTAATGGGTAGGGCAGGAGAGAGTGAGCCCTCAGCATTAGTTGGCTTTCGTAAAGATAAATTAAACATTAAAACAGGTCCTAAGATGGTAACTAAAGGGGAAGTTATAAAAGTAAATGCCGATGAGTTGAGAGCACTTGATAGATATGAACGTTTGGGTGTGCGCTATGAGCGTATAGAACTACTCTTGCAAGATGGCAAATCAGTTTGGGTGTATAGGTTAGTTGAGCCACATGAGTAGAAGCTTTTAAATGAACTTTTCATAAATACTAAAATAGGGTGAAATTCTCCTACTTTTAGACATACGCAATCTAATCCTAAATTATAAACTGCTATTATATTTTGAATTTTTTATAGGATTAAGAATGAGAAATATTTTTATAATAGCAATAATTGTAGCTGCAGTTGCTTATATGTTTGTGGTCTTGGTAAATAAATACGAATCAATAAAAGCAACAAATACACAAATAGAACAGCAAGAAAACAAATAAAACTATAGTTCTTTTTTCACTACCTGATAAAGATTTTATTTTTTATTATTTTTCACCAAAATCATAATTTTGAACATGAAAATCTATATGTTCTTTTAGTGCTAGTTCATATTGACCTAAGAAGTACTCTACTATTTTATCTTTTTCTTTAGTCATATCTTCTGCTTTTTCAAATGAGGTTGCTGCCATCCAAGCATTAAATCTCGCTGCTGCATACATAAATGAGGCACTTACATCACCTTGTGTTGTCGTATCATTCATTTGCTCATTTGCAAGTGCTATATGCTCATCTGCTCTTTTTAAAAATCCATTGTTGTTTTCAGCCATTGTATATCCTAACTTTTTCCAATTATATTTAAATCTAACTTATGAGTTTATATATTTCTTAGTTTATTATATCCTTCACTTATTAGCCTCAACAGTGGCTTTTTATATGAATAAAATACAAATTTTTTGATTTCATATGCTATACGACCCTTTACATGAAAGAGTCCATAAATACTCCCCACTGCATATTTCCCACCAAGAGCAATTAGGATACCATCTAGTTTTGGCTTAGATTTAATAAGTTGTTTGTTATTTATTATATTGAGGATATTTTGTCCTGCATTTATACCGCTAATTTTAGCAATAGTTACATTTGGAGGCATTATTTCATCTTTTTCATTCTTAATTTCTGCCACATCTCCAATGGCAAAAATATTTTCATATTTGCTAGTTTGCATATATTCATTTACAATAATTTGACCTTTTTTATTTTTCTGTACATCAAGTTCCTCTGTAAGCTTAGATGCTTCTATCCCACCTGCAAAGATTAAAAAAGAATACTCTTTTTTTGTGCCATTGGTAAAGTAAGCTATTTCATCTTCACATTTTTTAAGTTTTGTATTTGTAATAACTTCGATACCAAGAGATTTAAGTCTTTTTTGAGATAGTCTTATCAACTCAGAATCTAAGCCTGGTAAAATTGTATCTGCACTACTAATAAGAGATATTTTTAGATTATCACAAGTAAAATTACCCCTTTTAAAAAACTTCTTAGAGTTGTATGCCATTTCAGCTGCAATTTCAACACCAGATAAACCTGCTCCCACAACTATTATTTCGATGTTATTAGACTCTTTTACTTCATATTGGATTTTCTTAAAAAGCCTATTTTCAAAACACTGTTTAAAGTAGATTGCCCAGTTGAGTTTTTTAATATCATGGGCAGTATTTATGCCAGAAATAGATGGGGGAAAGGAGGTTCTTGTTCCAGCTGCAATAATTAAATAATCAAACTCAATAATCTCTTCTTCGGCTGTATTTATTACTTTTTTTTCATAATCAATCTGTGTAACTTTTAAGTTTTTATACTCTAAATAGCTGTGATCAAGTCCTACACATAAGGTTGCCAAGTCAACTGCTACATCAGAAATCTCTACTTTGTTTGCTATTAAGTCATATACTTCAGGTTGTAGATTATGAAAGGTATTGCTATCTATAAGTGTTATCTTGATATTTTTATCTTTTACCAGTTCTCTTAGGGCATATAACCCAGCATAACCTCCACCAATTATTACTACTTTTTCCATCTGAAAAACTCCTTTTTAACTACAAATTCTTTATTAAAATTTATTTTTAAATTAAGTTATTACAATTATTGTATAAAAATAGAATTCTTTTAAGCTTAAATATTTTATTACGATTTTCTCTTTTTGAAAATTTATGATTACACTACTTTTACAAAAAAATATTTTTTTGAAATAAAGATAAATGAAAAGTAAAATCTTTTTTGTTATACTTTCAAAAATTGAACAAAATAGGAACACCCAAAATGAAAATAGCGATTTTATCTGATATCTGCTCAAATGTTTATGCCCTAAAAGCTGTTATTGCTGATGCTAAGAGCAAAAAAGTTGATATGATGATAAATGCGGGGGATGCTTTTTATGGTCCTATTGAGCCTAGAGCTACTTATGAGTTACTAAGAGATAACAACTTTTTTAATATCTGTGGAAATGAAGATAGAAAGATACTTGAAGCCTCATTAGCACAGTTAGAAGAAGATGATATTTTAAAATATGCATATGAAGACCTAAGAGAAGAGGTTTTATATTGGATACAGGATTTGCCTTTTGAGAAGTTTTTAGGGGCTGATTTGTACGTAACCCATGGTACACAACATGATGATAGTGTTTATTTACTTGAAGATATTAGTAGTGGAAAAGCTGTTTTAAGGGATGAAAAAAAGATTATAGAGCTTCTTGATGATGTAGAGTCTAAGTTTGTAGTTTGTGGTCATTCACATACTCCTAGATGTGCAAACCTTAGCACAGGTCAAGTTGTACTAAATCCTGGCTCTGTAGGTCTTCAAGCCTTCAAAGAAGAGTTACCCAATCCACATATTATAGAAAATAATTCTCCTGATGCCACATATATAATTTTAGATGTTGATTCAAGCCAATATAATATTGAGTTAGTAAAAGTTGCATATGATTTTGAAAATGCAGCCCTAAAAGCTCAAAGTCATGGAAGAGATGACTGGGCATATACATTAAGAACAGGTAAAATACTCCCTTCTTAATATTATTTGGATATAGTTTCACTCTATAGATTCTTTATTTGTTTATAGTATTTTATAAACAAAGAGTATTTATGCAAAATTACGACATCGTCTATATCAAAGGAAATCCATCTTCTGGAACACTCCTACAACATGATCAAATCAATAACTCAGTAATCGAACTTATCAAATCATATTCATATGAAGTCATTGATTCTCAAGAGAAAAACTTGTCAGGTGTTAAGATACCTAAAGCAAAGGTCTATATTGGTTTTTCAAGGGGTTCACGTTATTTAAATAAGTTAGATAAAAGTTCACTAAAAATATCAATTGGTGGTATCTCTGGAACAAATGTTCATCTATTTACAAATAGTGAGGATAAGATATTATTGGGGGATATTTCAGATTTATCTATTCAAGGACATTTTATAATATGTGATAGGGATAAAATAAAAATAAAATCACTCATAGATAGCTTCTTACTATAAAAAGTAATCATTTTCTTACCAACTTTTAAATATAATACAATAATTTCAAAATAGGTCAAAGTATGTCAAAAAGTTTAAATACAAATAGTGTAAAAAGTGTAAAATCAGAAAAAATAGCTGCAACTGCAAACCAAAATAAAAATGCAGTAAAAGTTGGATTTTCTCAAGAAAGATATGAAAACGAACAAAAAGTAAATGCTAGAAAAGCTGCAAATTTAGCCCTAGCAAAAGAAAAAGCAAAGAAAAAAGCAAAAATGGCAAAGGCTTCTAAAAAGAAAAATAAAAAATAAAGTATAGAACCTAAGTTCTACACTTTAAATAATAACTTCACCTTTTTCTTTTGCTCTATATTCATCTATTTTAAAGGTGTCATTTGCAATAACTCTTTGTGTTGAGTCTTTGTATTGATTTACTAATTTATTGATTGTTTTTAACTCGTCATCATCAAATAAATCTTCATCATACTCTATACCAATCTCTATAAATTTTATCTCAGTGAAAGTTTCTCTTTCAATAATATCAATATCTACATTGTCAAGTATCTCTTGGATGAAGAAAACTCTTTCATCATCATCTTCTAAAATCTCTTCACTTATAATCACATCAAAAAGTTCTGATAGTAGTTTTGGTTCAGGACTTCTTGCACCTTTTATATACTCATCACCAAATATCTTTTTACCACAATATTTAAGATGGTTATAATCCATCAAAAAAAGAAGTATTGAAAGCTTTTTATCGTTTAACAGTTTTACTTGCTTGTGTAACATATATAAAATTACATTTGCTACTTTTGTCATATCCATATTTGAACATTCCTTTTATTTAATTATCGAAGTATACAAAATAAAACATAAAGATATTAAATCTTCCAATGCCTCAATTTACTACTATTTACATTTTCTTTAACTTTATTGCAAAGTTGTGGAAAAAATAGTAAAAAATCATCTTCAATTTTATCGATATTTTCGCATACTATCTCATAATATCTACTAACATTATCTCTTTTTAACACTCTATTAGAGATTCTTTTATCAACTCTATTAAATGATTGATTTAAGTGCTCTAAGTTTTGATATTTATTTAATAAGTCAAACTCTATTAGCTTTTGTAGTTTTTGTTTTGCTTCATTTGGCAGAGTATGCATATTTGCATTTGCTTTTATATAAAAGTCTTCTAAAAACTTATCAAGAGTTATATTTGAGTATCTATGCCAATTTTTTGTAAGTAAATAATCATATGTCAAGTCAATAACAACAGCTTTAAGTAAGCCAGTGTTTCCAAGTCTATTTTTACTTTGTTTGAAAGTAGGGTGCTTATCAGTATAGGAGTCTATTAGTTTATGTATTTTCATTCCATCTTTTATATTTTCATTTGCTCCCATCCAAGCTTTTGCTTTTAAGGGATCAGCTAAATAGTTGCCTATTTGAAAATCTATATTATGTTCTGATAAAAATATATGTGCAAGCCAATTCATAAGTTTAAAGTACAAAAGTTTACTTTAATAAGAAGTAAACTTTTATAACTAGAGTTTTTTATATAGTATAATCAGGTGGCGTGTCATTCCATTCAAAAAGAAAACACATAGGAAGTTTGCCAGATTTGTTTAAAATCTTTGCAGTAATTACTCCTGAAATAAAGATTGAACTAATAGCTAAAAATGAAGCAAAAGCTAAAGTTGACATACCTGTTAACCCTTGTCCAACTGTACAACCAATAGATAAAATACCACCAGTTCCCATTAAAGCTCCACCAATCATATTGTATGTTACTCTATTTACTTTTTGAGTTGCAGTACATCCAAAGCTATATTTTTTGTTAAAATATGACATGGTAAAAGCACCAAGTATCATACCGCATACTAAAGCAATAGGAAAAGTGAATTCATTTACTTGGTAGAACATAAACAGTTCTAAACTTTTGGCAGTTGGATATATAAAAGAGACACCAGAAAGCTCAATTAGTCTTTCCATACTCTCTTCACCCATAACACCAGTTATTGCCCAAGCAGCTGCTATTAGTAAACCTATTAAAAAACCATCTACTAAAGTAAAAATTCTTTTGATACTTTTAGTCAATAAAAACAAAATCACAAATAAAACAGCTAAAACTACATAAATATTCATAGTGCTATTTTCAATCATAGATGATATTTCCAATAATGTTTCATTATTAGTTATTGGGCTTAGATAACCTTGAATAAGCCCTTTTGCAGTTGCAAAACCAAATATAGCTATAAAAACCAATGTAATAAGTGATCTTGAATCACCTTGTCCAAATTTTATAAGGTGTCTATTGCTACATCCATCAGCAATCATCATACCAGTACCAAATAGAAGTCCACCAAATATGATAATAAAGTAGTTTACATCTTGTTTATAATAGACTGTTTTTGTTAAATCCAATTCAAAATATGAACTCACTAATGTTGTAGCAATTATAGCTACAATCATTGCTACGACAACAGAAGCACCTCTTTTTGTAGATTTTGTTAAGATATAATCTTTAATAGAGCCACTAAAGCAGAATTGATTTTTTTGGGCAATCATTCCAAATACCATTCCAAGTATTAGACCTAAGATATTTATAGTTTCGTAAATTTCTAATTCAAACATATTTTTCCTAACTTATAATTATAATTTATTATTGTAATAAAAAGGGATTATATTAAATAAAAACTATAAAATAAGTTAGTTAAAAAAATTAAATTATTTTATGGTGTGATTATTTAAAATTAGACCTCTTGGTTTTCTACTCTCATATCTTCCAATCCCTCAAGAATATCTAACGCTTCCTCTTGAGTGATGGTTTGTTTCTCTATATCAATTAAGACTTCATCAAAGTATTTTTTTACATCATTCATATACTTTAACTCATCTTTTAAAGCCTTATCATTTTTCTTTTTATCCAATGCACTTTTTATACCATTGATAGTTTCATTTATCTCTACTAAAACATCATCTTTTAGTAGTTTTTCTAAATTTTTTATATAATCCACTTTATTCTCCTTATATATTATCTTTTAAGTACAAGAAGTCAGACATTTTTGTCCATTCTCTAACTCTTTTTATATAGTTATCTTGTGAATCTAAAACTTCTTTTAAAAGAGGGCTTTGTGCACCAAGTTCAACTCTAAGTTCACTATTTGCTTTTTTAAGTGCTTTCATAACATCACTTGGTAGAGTTGTTACTTTTATGTTTGGATATTCACTTTTCATCTTTTGCCAAGCTGTTGCATTCATATCATAATTTTGAATATACATATCATAAGCAGCCACTCTCATAGAGATAGTTAATATTTTCTGTAAATCTTTTGGTAGCTTATTAAATACTCTTTTATTTACCATAAAGTTCATTTCACTTGCTGGTTCATGCCAACCTGTATAATAAAAAGGTGCTATTTTATGAAAGCCCATTTTTATATCCATTGATGGTCCCACCCACTCTAAAGCATCAATCGAGTTTCTATCAAGTGCAGTATAAAGCTCACCTGGAGCTATATTTGTAACTTGAACTCCAACTCTTGCCATAATCTCACCTGCAAAACCTGGGATTCTCATTTTAAGACCTTGTAAATCATCAAGTGATTTTATCTCTTTTCTAAACCAACCACCCATTTGAACACCAGTACTTCCCCCTGGAAATGATAAAACATTATGTTTTGCATAAACTTTTTGCATAAGTTCTAATCCACCACCTTCATAAAACCAAGCATATTGTTCAGGTGCAGTTAAACCAAAAGGCATAGAAGTAAATGGCAAAGTATTTATATCTTTACCCTTAAAGTAGTATGAAGCACTATGTCCCATGTCATATTGCCCAGCTTTTACCATATCTAAAATACCAAAAGGTGATTTGTGTTTATTTGCACTATCAACTTTTATTTGTAATCTACCATTTGACATTTCATTTGCATATTTTGCCATATTTTGTGCAGCATCAATTAGTGGAGATAGTGTTGGACCCCATGTTGTAGCCATCTTTAGCTTATACACTTTATCTTTTGCTATTAGCTGTGTTGTTAAAAATAGTGAAACAATAAGTATTGTTATATTTTTTAGATTTCTCATTTTTTTCCCTTTTAGCAGTAAAATTAATCCGTAATTATACACAAAAGTTCTCTTCTAATAAGCTTATAAACTCCCCTTGCGTATAATCCCCTTTCAATTAATAAAAAAGAAGAATATATGATAGAACTTTCAAACGTGTCAAAGAGCTTTGGTAAACAAACACTATTCGATGAAGTAACCTTTAGATTAAACTCTGGAGATAAGATTGGATTAGTAGGAAGAAATGGTAGTGGAAAATCTACTCTTTTCAAATTGATTTTAGATGAAGAGCACCCAGATGCTGGAGAAGTATTAAAACCAAAAAACTATAGAATAGGTGCTTTAAAACAGCATCTTGTTTTTACAGAAAAAACTATCACTGATGAAGCAGCACTTGCTCTTAGTGAAGAGCATAAATATGATATTTATAAAGTAGAAAAGATACTTTTTGGACTTGGATTTTCACAAGAGGATTTATTGAAAGATCCTCTGTCTTTTTCAGGTGGATACCAAATCAGAATAAACCTAGCAAAACTACTTTTAACAGAGCCAAATCTGTTACTTCTTGATGAGCCAACAAACTACTTGGATATTGTTTCATTAAGATGGTTAAAAATATTTTTAAAAAACTTTGATGGTGAAGTTATTATTATCACCCATGATAGAGACTTCATGGATGCAGTTACAACTCACACTATGGGATTAGTTAGACGTAACTTAAAAGTAGTAAAAGGTGATACCCATAAGTTTTATGACAAGTTAAAAGAAGAAGATGAACACCACGAGAAACAAAAAGCTTCACAAGATAAAAAAGTAAAACAGCTAGAAGAGTTTATTGCCAAAAATAAAGCAAGAGCATCAACAGCAAACTTAGCACAATCAAAAGTAAAACAGCTAGAAAAGATGGATATTTTAGATGATTTGAATTTTGATTCAACACTAAGTTTTGATTTCAATTATAAAGATACTCCTGCAAAAGTATTACTTGACGTAAAAGATTTAAGCTTTGGATACAAAAAAGACAAAATACTTTTTAAAGATATTTCATTTACTCTACAAAAGGGTGAAACACTTGGAATCATAGGGAAAAATGGAAAAGGTAAATCTACACTTCTAAATACTATTGCAGGTGAATTAAAAGCTTTACATGGAGTTACAGAACTACATACAAGTACAACCTTTGGACACTTTGGTCAAACAAATATTTCACACCTAAACCCAGATAATACAGTTATGGATGAAGTTTACCTTTCAAATAACAAATTAGGTGAAGGAACAGTTAGACGTATTTGTGGTGGTATGATGTTTTCAGGGGATGATGCTAAGAAAAAAGTTTCACTTCTTTCAGGTGGTGAAAAAAGTAGGGTAATGCTAGGTAAAATCTTAGCAAAAGAAGTTAACGTTCTTTTCTTAGATGAGCCTACCAACCACCTTGATATGAGTTCAATAGAAGCTTTAACCCAAGCTATTAAGAACTTTGAAGGTTCTTCTATTATTGTAACGCATAGTGAAGAACTTTTAAGAGAAGTTTGTGATAGATTGATTATCTTCTCAAATGGGAGTGCTGATTATTTTGATGGAACTTATGATGAGTTCTTAGAAAAAATAGGTTGGGAAGATGAAGATGAAGGACCAAAGAAAAAATCTAAACCAAAAGTAAATAAAAAAGAGAGCAAAAGACTTAGAGCCTTACTTGTACAAGAAAAAAGTAAAATAGCAACTCCTATAAAAAAAGAGATTTCAGCCCTAGAGAAAAAAATCATATCTATAGAGGCTTTAGTAGATACAAAAAAAGAGGAGTTGGCAGATTTCACAAACAAAGGTGACAATAGTAAAGTAATGGAACTATCAAAAGAGATAGCCACTTTAGAAAAAGAAGCAGAAACTAAATTTGAATCTTTAGAAATCTCTCAAACAAAACTTGATACTATAAATGACGAATATCAAATCAAATTAGAAGAGTTAATGTAAAAATATTTTAAATAACTGTAAAAATTGATTTTTGACAATTTTTTTACTTTTTTATTCTGTTACTATCAAAATAAAAAAGGAAAAGATATGTCAAAAAGTAAAGTAGTTTTAATCACAGGAGCGACTTCAGGAATGGGTGAAATAACAGCTAGTTATTTAGCTCAAAATGGATACACAGTTTACGCAGGCACTAGAAATAAAAACCAAGCAAAATCAGAAATTCAAAATATCAATTACGTTTATTTAGATGTGACAAAAACAGATTCAATTAAAAGTGCGGTTAATACAGTCATTCAAAATGAAGGTAAAATTGATATTTTAGTTAATAATGCAGGATACGGGTTATTAGCTACAGTTGAAGAAGGAACAGACGAAGAGATATTTAATCAATTTGATGTAAATGTTTTTGGATTGATTAAAACAACAAGAGAAGTTCTACCATATATGAGAAAAGCAAAAGAGGGTATAATTATCAATATTAGCTCTTTTTTAGGAAAAATGGGACTACCTCTACTTGCACATTACAACGCTTCTAAATATGCAGTTGAAGGTATTGTTGATTCTTTGAGGTTTGAAGTAGCACCATTTAACATTAGAGTGCATTCTATTCAATCTGGATTATTTGGTACAAATTTTGTAAAAAATGGTTTAGTAGCAAATCCTCAAACTACAAATGAAAATTCACCATATAAAGATTTAGTAGCTCATTTTGTTCCAATAGTAGGAAAAGCGATAAATGAAGGTCCACGTCCACAACCAATTGCAGATGCAATAAAAAATATTATTGAAGATGAAAAAAGTTATATTTCGATTCCAGTTGGAGTTGAAGCTGAAACATTTGTTCCATTGAGAAAAGAGTTAAGTGATAAAGATTTTGAACAAAAAATTAAAGATACCTTTGGAATATAAGAAAGTTAAATCAAAAACTTTATAAAAAAGATAATAAATTTGGGAAAACAATTAAGCCCAAGTTTATTATTTTTAGATGTTTTTCAAACTAAAAGCGATATTATTAAGGATAAAATCAAATTAGAAGAGTTAATGTAATATGAATTCTGAAACTATTTTAAACTATATTAAAATCAATGACATGATATCAACTTCTGGTCAGCCTACAAAAGAGCAGTTTGAGACTATCTTAAAAGATGATTTTGATGTTGTTATTAATCTAGCTTTATCAACTGCAACAAATGCTTTAGATAATGAAGATAAAATAGTTTCAACTTTAGGTATGACGTATATTCATATTCCTGTGGATTTTGAAAATCCTACAATTGAGAATTTAAAACTCTTTTTAACTTTATTATCTTCACTTGAGGATAAAAAAGTACTTGTACATTGTGCTTTAAACTATAGAGCCAGTGCTTTTATGTATGTATATCACAAATATTTTTTACAAACACCTTTTGATAAAATTGATTTATCAATGATGCAAGAGTGGTCTCCTGATAAAAAATGGCAAGAGCTTATGAAAACAAGCTTTGAGGAACTTAGCTAAAATAAAAAGAGAGATTCTCTTTTTATTTTTTAAGTGTTGATTCTAATATTTCTGTAAATCTTTTCCAAGAACTTTCATCTGCTTTTTTATGGTATCTATTTGAGCCAAAAACACTAAAAGCATGAGGTGCACCACTATAAGTTATCATTTCATGACTTACTCCTGCTTTTTCTAACTCCATAGTTAGATTTGCAAAATCTTGCATACTAACAGATTTATCTGCACTACCATGAAAGACAACAATTGAACCTTTTGTTTTACTATAGTCTTCACCCTCAGGTGTTGTTAATCCTCCATGGAAAGGAATATATGATTTTAAATCAGAACCACTTCTTGCAAGTTCCAAAATTGCAGACCCTCCAAAACAGTATCCAATACCCACTGCATTTGATACATTGGCTTTTAGTTCTTTTGCTTTGTTTAAACCAGCATAAAGTAGTCTTTTCATTTTTGCTCTATTTTGATAAAGCTCACCTGTTAACTTTTTCTTTTCAGCAGTTTCATTTGGTCTAATACCTTTTCCAAACAAATCAACTGCAAAGGTTGCATAGCCCATATCATAAAGCATTTTTGCTCTTTTTACTTCATAATCTGTAAGCCCATCCCAATCATGAACCATAAAAATAAGAGGAGCATCTTTTGAAGGTGAACTATAATACCCTTCATACTCTTTCCCATCAACTTCATAACTTACAAAACTACCATTTGCAAAGGCAAAAATAGTAGAAAATAAAAATATTAATATAAATTTTTTCATTTTATTCTCCTTGTATATTTAAAAAATCTTACATCTTTTTTCAATATATAAAACTTAATAAATTTTATTAATTTTAAACAAGCTTTTTATTGAAATAATTGTTTTAGAATTCTTTTGTTAGAATATAACAATTAAATAAAATGGATTTTTTTGAAAATAGAGACAAAAACAGCTAAATTTACAAGCCCCTTATACCTTGAAAGTGGAAGAATACTCCAACCTTATGAAATAAAATATGAAACTTATGGTGAACTAAACGAAGACAAATCAAATGTAATAGTAATCTGCCATGCCCTAAGTGGCTCGCACCACGCAGCAGGACGTTATGAAAATGAAGCAAAGCCTGGCTGGTGGGATAATTTTATTGGCGATGGAAAAACAGTAGATACAAACAAATACTTTGTAATATGTACAAACAATATAGGCTCATCTTTTGGTTCAACATCACCTATGAGTCCTATGTTACCCTCAGATGAACCTTACAGATTTAAGTTTCCAGTTTTAGTAGTAAGTGATATTGTAAAAGCCCAAAAAATACTTTTTGACTCACTTGGAATACATCATGTAAAAGCTGTCATTGGTGGAAGTATGGGTGGGATGCAAGCTCTTTGTTACTCAATAGAGTATCCAAACTTTGCAGATACAATTATCGCTATGGCAACAACGGCATATACAAGACCTTGGGCTATTGCTGTAAATAAAATAGCAATGGAAACCATAAGAAACGACCCAGCTTTCAAAGATGGAAACTATACAAAAGATGACCTTATAGCAAACGGTTTACCAGGACTTGCTATTGGAAGAATGGCAGGACTTATAGCTTATGTAGGTCCTACATCTATGGAAAATAAGTTTGGTAGAAATTATGTAGAAACAGATGGACTTTATGAACTTTTTGGAAGGTTTGAGGTGGAGAGATATTTAGAATATAACGCCTACAATTTCCCAAAAATCTTTGACCCCTTATCATATTTATATGTTTGTAAAACTATGAATATCTTTGATGCAGCAAGGGGTACAGACAAGTTACCTGATGCCCTAGCAAAGATAAAATCTACTCTTCATCTTATCTCATTTTCTGATGATGTTTTGTTTTTTCCAAAAGAGATGGAAGAGATATATACAACGATGAAAGATATGAATATGGAAAATGTAACCTATAAAATGGTAGAATCATCTCATGGACATGATTCATTTTTAGTGGAACTTGATAAATTTAAAGACTATGTAGTTGATATATTAGAAGGAAAAATATGAGTGAAGAGACAAAAGAAGAGTTAAGCTTCGAAGAAAAAATAGAAAGTGCTAAAGAGTTGTTAGAAAAGTTATCAAACCCAGATATTACTTTAAGTTCTTCTGTTGAAATATACAAAAATGGTATGAAAGAGATAGAAGATGCTCAAAAACTACTGGAAACTGCAAAATTAAAATTCGAAGAACTATCTGACAAGTAAAAATATAACAATTTGATATATTTTTTGTAACTATTAAAAATATTTGATAAACTTTTCTTAAGGGTTAGGAGGAGTTTATGAAGACAATAAATCAATTACAAAGTATAGATAAACCAAGAGAAAGACTACTAAAGTATGGTCTTAGTTCTTTAAAAAACTATGAGCTTATAGCTGTATTACTTGGAAGTGGAGTAAAAGGCAAAGATGTCATAAAACTATCCCACGAAATAGAAAAATTCTTTGACTCAAACTTTGAAAATATAGATTTAAAAACCCTACTTAAAATACACGGACTAGGAACTGCAAAAGCTAGTCAAATAATATCCGCAATAGAACTATCAAAAAGATATTTAATAGATACACAAAACTACAAAATAAACTGCGCAAATGATGTATACGAAGAGCTAAAACCCTACAAAAACAAACGCCAAGAATACTTCCTAACTCTATATTTAGACGGAGCAAACAATCTACTAGAAACTAAAATCATCACAATAGGAACTCTAAATCAAAGCCTAGTTCACCCAAGAGAAGTATTTAGCCATGCTATAGAAAAACGCTGTGCCAGCATAATAGTAGCTCACAATCACCCAAGTGGAATATTAAAACCAAGTACTGAAGATATAAATGTAACACAAAGACTAAAAGAGTCAGGAAAGATTCTAGGTATAGAACTTCTTGATCATGTGATATTTACAAATGAGGGCTTTGTTAGTTTACAAGAAGAGGGCGTATTGTGAAGATGTTTAATAAAAGAATAAAACTTTATGATATAGAAATAGGTTCATAGTTTGGGTAGAATTTGGGGAAACTAAACATATATTTTTAAAACAAATGCAAAGACAATTAAAAGAAGAATGTTTCTCTTTAGAAGATTACCCTCATGGGCTAAACCTTTTGCATGAGTTTTCGTATTATCATATGGCATTTTTATTAACTAATAAGGTTAATAAAGTTGTTGCTGTTGTACCTATAACAGAATATAAAGATAGAGACAATGACTATCCTGATGTAAATATAGTTTTAGAAAAAAAGGATTTTGGTTTAAATTTGATTAAAAAGAGTACTATAAAACTTGACCAACTTAGATTTATAGATAAATCAAGAGTTTTAAAAGTTGAGAAAAAGTATATCAATAAAACATTAAAAAATTTAATATTAAAAAAAGTTCAAGAGGTATTTCATTATGGTTGATTTTTTTTCTTAATTCTTATATAATATCACATAAAGAATTTGGGCGGTCACATTTGTGGCGGGCTCGCCGATGGCAGGGGTACTGAAAAGGTGCCCTTTTTTTATGCTTGAAATTTGCTCTTGAAGATATAAATATCTCCGCTTTTACTCTTCTTTAACCGTCTTAGACTTTTTAAACTTTTCTCTTGAAAATCTGAGATTTTCGCTTCTTCACTTTTTGGTGGCAAAAAGTAAAACAAAAAGCCACCAACGGCTGCGAAGCCAAAGGTTCCCTCACTTATTATTTATCTTTCCTGCCTTACAAAACTCATATACAAATATGCTCTCTAGCATATTTGTATATTCAAACAGTTGCAAGTCTTTTCCGAAAAGAGAAATAAACGCTCGGCTTCTGTAGATGTTGGGCTGGGATATTGAAATTTTTTGATTTAAAAGTTCTCTTTTACAAACTCTAACAAGAAATAAATATAATATTGCTATAATATCTATCTTACAAAATTAAATAATATATAAATGGAAATGAATGTTTGAACAAACTTTTAAAAATATAGACGACATTTTATGGAAAGACTCTGGTGCTGATAGTGAGCTCGATTATATAGGGCAAACCTCTTGGATAATGTTTTTACGATATCTTGATGAACTTGAAAATGAAAAAGCAGAAATAGCAGAACTTGAAGGCAAAGAATATACTTATATTTTAGATGAAGAGTTTCGTTGGAACTCTTGGGCTATGCCAAAAGTTGATGGAAAGATTGACCATCATAAAGCTATGACTGGGGTTGATTTAGTTCAATTTGTAGATGGTAAACTTTTCCCTTATCTAGCAAAGTTTAAACAAACTGCTGAACATGCTCAAACTATTGAGTACAAAATCGGTGAGATATTCTCTGAGCTGAAAAACAAAATCCAAAGTGGATACAACTTACGAGAAATCTTAGAGTATGCCGACCAACTCCCTTTTCGCTCATCAAAAGATAAACACGAGCTAAGCCACCTTTATGAAACCAAAATTAAAAACATGGGAAATGCAGGAAGAAATGGAGGTCAGTACTATACTCCAAGACCACTTATTCGAGCTATGATAGATATAATAAACCCTCAAATTGGTGAAAAAGTTTATGATGGTGCAGTTGGAAGTGCTGGGTTTTTATGTGAAGCGTATGATTATATGTATGAGAGAATGAATAAAAATGTAGATAATCTAAAAATCCTACAAGAGCGAACTTTTTTTGGAAAAGAGAAGAAAAACTTAGCTTATGTCATAGGTATTATGAATATGATTCTGCACGGTATAGAAGCACCAAATATCAAACATACAAACACTTTGGGTGAGCCTATCCGTGATATACAAGAAAAAGACAGATACCATGTAATCCTAGCAAATCCCCCTTTTGGTGGAAAAGAGAGGAAAGAGGTACAACAAAACTTCGATATAAAGACAGGTGAAACAGCCTTTTTATTTATGCAACACTTTATTAAGTCACTCAAAGCTGGCGGTCGCGCAGCAATTGTAATCAAAAATACTATTTTAAGTAATAGTGACAATGCTTCTATAACTTTGAGAAAACATCTTTTAGAGAGTTGTAATCTTCATACCATCTTAGATATGCCAGCAGGTACTTTTACTGGGGCTGGAGTGAAAACAGTGGTACTGTTTTTCACAAAAGGTGAATCTACTAAAAAAATCTGGTACTACTCACTCAATGCTGGGCGAAATATGGGGAAAACAAATCCTTTAAATGATAAGGATATGTTGGACTTTAAAACTTTACAAAAAAGTAAACAAGAGAGTGAAAACTCTTGGAGTGTAGATATTCACAATATAGATGAAACCACTTATGACTTAAGTGTAAAAAATGCGAATACTCCTGATGAAGCTGAACTAAGAACTCCTCGACAGATTTTAGAAGAGATGGAAACTTTAGATAAAGAGACAAATAAAATTTTAGCTTCTATTAAAGAGTTGGTATGAAACAAGGTTGGAGAGAAGAAACTTTAGGTGAAATAGGTAAAGTTTCTATGTGTAAGCGAATTTTGAAAAAACAAACAAATGCTGTAAGTGGAATTCCATTTTATAAAATCGGAACATTTGGAAAACATGCAAATGCCTTTATATCTGAAGAAATTTATAATGAATTTAAAAAAAAATATTCTTTTCCTAAAAAAGGAGATATTCTTTTATCTGCTTCAGGAACTATTGGTAGAAGAGTAATATATGATGGAGAACCCGCTTATTTTCAAGATTCAAATATAGTTTGGATTGATAATGATGGAAAAAAAGTATTGAATGAATATTTATATAAATTTTATGGTTTTTGCGATTGGAATCCTTCAAGAGGTGCTACAATTTCGAGGCTCTACAATGATGATTTAAGAAGAATAAAAATAGCATTTCCTAAAATTGAAGAGCAAAAACAAATTGTAGAGATTTTAGATAAAGCTTTTGAATCTATAGAACAAGCAAAAACAAACATTGAAAAAAATATACAAAATACTAAAGAGCTTTTTCAAAGTAGATTAAATGAAATATTTTCTCAAAAAGGTGATGGTTGGGAAGAAAAAAAATTAAATCAGATTAGTTTAAATCTTGATAATAAAAGAATACCTATTACTAAGAGTAAAAGAACTGAAGGAAAAATTCCTTATTACGGTGCATCAGGTATTGTTGATTATGTTGAAGATTATATATTTGATGAAGATTTATTATTGGTTTCTGAAGATGGTGCAAATCTACTAGCTAGAACTTATCCTATTGCTTTTTCAGTTAGTGGCAAATGTTGGGTAAATAATCATGCACATATATTGAAATTTGAAAATAAGATAAATCAAAAATTTGTTGAGTATTATTTGAATTCTATTAAACTTGATGATTATATAAGTGGAATGGCTCAACCAAAATTAAATCAAACTAAATTAAATTTAATTCCTGTCCCTTATCCGAATATAGATATTCAAACAATTTTAATTAATAATATTGATAAATTAAATGAACAAACAAAACAACTAAAAGAACATTATAAACAAAAGCTAGAAAATCTAGAAGAACTAAAAAAATCAATCTTACAAAAAGCATTTAGTGGAGAACTTATACCATGAATGAAACAGAAACAAGAGCCGAACTCATAGACCCACAGCTAGTAAAAGCTGGTTGGGGAGTAGTGGAAAATAGTCGTATCAGAAGAGAGTTTCCTATCTCAAAAGGGAGACTTCTTGGAAATGGAAGACGAGCACAACCTTTGAGTGCTGACTATGTTCTTGTTTACAAAAATAGAAATTTAGCAGTAGTAGAAGCTAAAAAAAGAGACCTGCACTACAGCGATGGTGTAACACAAGCCAAAGATTATGCCGAGCGCTTAAAGATAAGATTTACCTACTCAACCAATGGAAAAGCTATCTACCAAATAGATATGGATGAAAGCCTAGAGGGTGATGTAGCACATTTTCCAACACCAGATGAATTGTGGAATATGACTTTCCCAAAAGAAGATACTCTCCAAGACAAGTTTTACGATATACCACTAAACGATAAAGGTGGAACTTGGTATCCAAGATATTACCAAAACAACGCAATAAATAAAACTCTTGAAGCAATAGCACAAGATAAGAAAAAAATCTTACTCACCCTTGCAACTGGTACAGGAAAAACTGATATTGCTTTTCAAATAGTATGGAAACTTTTTCATGCAAAATGGAATATTCAAAAAGATTTTTCAAGAATTCCACGAATTCTATTTTTAGCAGATAGAAATATATTGGCAAATCAAGCTTTCAATAAATTTAATTTTTTCGATGATGAAGAGACTTTAGTTAGAATCGACCCAAGTGAGATACGAAAAAAGAATAAAGTTCCAACCAATGGAAATGTATTTTTTACTATATTTCAAACTTTTATGAGTGGAGAGAGTGACACACCAAATTTTGGACAGTATCCAAATGACTTTTTTGATTTTATCATCATAGATGAGTGTCATAGAGGTGGAGCAAATGACGAGAGTAAATGGAGAGCTATCTTAGAGTATTTTAGCCCAGCTTATCAGCTAGGACTAACAGCCACTCCAAAAAGAGATGTCAACGGAGATACTTATGATTACTTTGGAGAGCCAGTTTATCAATACTCCTTAAAAGAGGGGATAAATGACGGTTTCTTGACCCCCTTTAAAGTGAAAAACATCTCAACTACAGGAGATAGTTATATCTTTACTAAAGATGATGAAGTACTAGAAGGTGAAATAGAAGAGGGAAAAGAATACACACTAGATGAACAAAATAAAATCATAGAAATCATGGGAATAGAGAAGTACAGAGTAAAACTTTTTATGGAGATGATGAATCAAAGTCAAAAGACTTTGGTATTTTGTGAAACCCAAGCTCACGCTTCTGCTATAAGAAACCTTATCAATCAAAAAGCTAAAAGTAAAAACATAGATTATTGTCATAGAGTTACAGCTGATGAGGGAAGTCGTGGAGAGAAGTTTTTATTGCAATTTCAAGATAATGAAAAATCAATCCCAACAGTACTCACAACATCGAGAAAACTTAGTACTGGTGTAGATGCTCCTGAGATAAAAAATATTGTACTAATGCGTAAAGTAAAATCAATGGTAGAGTTCAAACAAATCATTGGTCGAGGAACACGACTTTTTGATGGGAAAGACTATTTTACTATTTTTGATTTTTATAAAAATCATACACATTTTCATGACCCTGATTGGGATGGTGAACAAATAGACCCAGAAGAACCAACTCCAAAGCCACCAAAAGAGCCTTGTAAACTATGCGGTCAGTTACCTTGTACTTGTCCTAAACCTGAACCAGTCCCTTGTCCTATATGCGATAATTTACCTTGTGTTTGTGATAATCCAAGAACAATGATAAGAGTAAAACTTTCAAATGGAAAAGCACGAGAACTTGACTCTATGGTTCAAACACTATTTTATTCACCAGAGGGAAAACCTATCTCTTCATCTGAGTTTGTGAGTAAACTTTTTGATAAAATACCAGAGTTTTTTGGAAATGAAGAAGAACTAAGAAGAATTTGGAGTTTACCTGATACAAGAAAAAGATTGATTGAAGAGTTGAGCGAAGCGGGTTATAGTGTAGAACAACTTGAAAACTTAAAAGAAGTAATACATGGTGAAGATAGTGACCTTTTTGATGTGTTGTCATATATCGCTTATCATAAAGATTTAGTTCCAAGACTAGAAAGAGCAACAAAAGCTAAGATGAAAATTAGTGGATATGATGAAGGAAAACAAGAGTTTTTAAACTTTGTGTTGAGTCAGTATGTTGAGAATGGTGTAAATGAACTTGATGATGCTAGATTAAAAGATTTATTAATTATAAAATATGATGCTCTAGAAGATGCAAAAAAAAGTATAGGTGATATAAAAAGTATCCGAGAAACTTTTATAGGGTTTCAAAAGTATTTATATGAAGATATAGTAAATAATACTTATGATAATGACTTATTAGTCGCCCAACCAAAACCTGAGTATAATTGAATTTTTTGATATAATATAGCTTTAAAGGAGTATTGATGACTAAAAGAATTTTAGATAAAGATTATTTAAAAAAAGTTATAAAAACAACTCAAAGTATTGAAGGATATAAAGAGCCCTCAAAAGAAGTTATTGCTGAAGCAAAAATTTTAAGAGAAAAATATGGTATCAAAGTATCAGCTAAAAGATAATTTATTTAAAATCCCAACATCTACAGAAGCTGAGCGTTTATTTTTCTCTTTTCTAAACAAGATTGCTAACTGTTTGAGTGTTTAAAAGTTCCTAAATGGAAGTTTTAATAAGCGAGTTTTACCAAGCAGAAAAGATAAAAATAATAAGTGAGGGAACCTTTGGCTTCGCAGCCGTTGGTGGCTTTTTGTTTTACTTTTTGCCACCAAAAAGTGAAGAAGCGGAAATCTCAGATTTTCAAGAGAAAAGATTTTAAACATAAAATAATTGGCTCTAGTCAAACTAATTTAAACTAAATTTGCTATGATTACAAAATAAAATAATAAAGATAAACTATACTTATACAGTAAGGATTTGATATGCAAGAAGAATTTAACGAATACTTTAACAGACAGATAAAACTTTGGGGGCAAGAGACTCAAGACTCACTTCAAGGTAAAAAGGTAGCTATCATAGGAAGTGGAGGGCTAGGATGTACACTTGGTATCGCACTTGGGGCTTCTGGAATAGGGGAGTTTACTTTAGTGGATTTTGATACTGTGGGAGTTCACAATATCCATAGACAAATTGGTTTCAAAGTTGGTGATGATGGAAAATATAAGTGTGAGGTTTTAAAAGAGCTTATTGAAGCTAGATGTCCTTATACAAAAGTTACTGCTTATAAAGAGTCTTTTCAAGATTTTGCAAAAAGAGGTTTAGAGTTTGACCTTATCATTGATGGAACAGACAATCTTCCTACAAGAGCTGATATCAATGAATACTGCATAAATAACAATCAAGCTTGGATATATGGTAGTGTTGAAGAGTTTCATGGTCAAGTTTGCTTTTTCGAAAAAGCATCTTATGAAGCAGTTTTTCAAGTAAATGATAGAAAACCAAATGGTATCGCTTGTCCTATTGTGATGCATGTGGGTTCTCTTCAAGCAAATTTAGCCTTAAGATATCTTGCTGGATTGCCAGTTAAAAAAGATGTTTTATATTATCTTTCATTTGATGAAGAAGGTGTAATTAATTACAAAAACTTCAAACTTCCTACAGAATAAATTATAGAGCAATTCTTGCTCTATAAAAAAAATAAACTTCAAAATAATTTTTCTCAGATAACCATTTTTTAAGTACTTTTTAGATATTATTTCCAAATTTTACTACATATACGGGGAACTAATAAATGCCAAAAAGAGAAGATATAAAATCTATATTATTAATCGGTTCTGGTCCTATTATCATTGGGCAAGCCTGCGAATTTGATTATTCAGGAACACAAGCTACTAAGACATTGAAAGAGTTAGGTTATAGAGTTGTTTTAATCAACTCAAATCCAGCCACTATTATGACAGATCCTGAGTTTGCTGACAGAACTTATATCGAGCCAATTACAGAAGATATGATTGCTAAAATAATCAAAAAAGAGAACATCGATGCAATCTTACCTACAATGGGTGGACAAACAGCACTTAATGTTGCTACTTCTATGTATGACAAAGGTATGTTAGAAGGTGTACACTTTTTAGGAGCTCATCCAGATGCTATTAAAAAAGGTGAAGATAGACATCTTTTCAATGAAGCAATGATAAAAATCGGAATGGATTTACCAAAAAGTGCAAATGCTTATAGCGTTGATGAAGCAATAAAACTTGCAAAAGAGATTGGTTTCCCAGTTATATCTAGAGCATCTTTTACCCTTGCAGGTGGAGGAAGTGGTGTTGCTTACAACATGGATGAGTTTAAACTACTTGCAGAAGCTGGAATTGAAGCCTCTCCTATCAATGAAATTGAGATAATGGAATCTATGCTTGGATGGAAAGAGTATGAGATGGAAGTTATCAGAGATAACAAAGATAACTGTATCATCGTATGTTCTATTGAAAACTTAGACCCAATGGGTGTTCATACAGGAGATAGTATTACAGTAGCTCCTGCACTTACTCTTACAGATAAAGAGTATCAAGATATGAGAAATGCTTCATTTGCAATTCTTAGAGAAATCGGAGTTGATACAGGTGGTTCAAATGTACAGTTCTCTATTTGTCCAAAAACTGGAAGAATGATAGTTATTGAGATGAATCCTAGAGTTTCTCGTTCTTCGGCACTAGCTTCTAAGGCAACTGGTTATCCTATTGCAAAAGTTGCAACACTACTTGCTGTTGGATTTACACTTGATGAGATTGAAAATGATATTACAGGAACAACTGCATCTTTTGAGCCAGTAATTGATTATGTTGTTACAAAAATCCCAAGATTTACTTTTGAAAAGTTCCCAAAAGCAGACTCTACACTTACAACTTCTATGAAATCAGTTGGTGAAGTTATGGCTATGGGTAGAACATTTAACGAGTCTATTCAAAAAGCATTTTGTTCACTTGAAACAGGACTTATAGGTTTTGATTCTATTTCTACTGATATGGACTTAATCAAAAAAGAGATTAGAAGACCAAATGACAAAAGACTTCAATACCTAATGGATGGTATGAGACTAGGTCTTACCAATGAAGATATTTTTGAATTATCAAAAATAGATCCATGGTTTTTAACTAAATTTAGACAAATAATAAATATAGAAAAATCAATTGATGAATCAATTTTAAGTAATGAAGTAGATATGAGAATAGCCAAATCAAATGGTTTCTCTGATGCTATGATTGCAAGACTTGTTGGAAAAACTGAAGAAGATGTTTATCAAGCAAGAAAAGTATTAGAAGTAGATTTTGAGTACAACGAAGTTGATACTTGTTCTGCTGAGTTTAAAGCCTTGACTCCTTATCTTTACTCAACTACAAACGTAAATAGAATCCCACAAGTTAATAAAATAACAAACGAAAAGAAAGTTATGATTATAGGTGGTGGACCAAACAGAATCGGACAGGGTATTGAGTTTGATTATTGTTGTGTTCATGCTTCATTTGCTTTAGCTGAAATGGGTATCAAAACTATTATGTACAACTGTAACCCTGAAACTGTATCTACTGATTATGATATTTCAGATATTTTATATTTTGAGCCTATTGATTTTGAACATGTTAGAAGTGTAGTAGAAAAAGAGAACCCAGACGGTGTTATCGTACACTTTGGGGGACAAACTCCACTTAAACTTGCAAATGCCCTAACAGCAGCAGGAGCTAAAATCATAGGAACAACTGCTGAAGTTATTGATTTAGCAGAAGATAGAAAAAAATTCTCAAAATTCGTTGAAGATGCGGGATTATTACAACCTGAAAATGGAACAGCAGTTTTAGTTGAAGAAGCTATTGAAATCGCTGAAAGAATAGGTTATCCAGTACTTGTAAGACCATCATTTGTACTTGGTGGAAGAGGGATGAAAATCGTATACTCTACAAATGAGTTAAAACAATATATGGACGAAGCAGTTTCTGTTTCAAATGATGCACCTGTACTAATAGATAAATTCCTTGATAGAGCAATTGAGCTTGATGTTGATTGTATTTGTGATGGTAAAGAAGTATATATTGGTGGTATCATGCAACATATTGAAGAAGCTGGTGTTCACTCAGGTGACTCTGCTTGTTCTTTACCTCCTGTTTCTATTAGTGATGAGTTAATCAAAGAGCTTGAAACAAAAACAAAAAATATGGCACTAGGTCTTGGTGTTGTAGGACTTATGAATACACAATATGCTATTCATAAAGGACAAATTTATCTAATCGAAGTAAATCCAAGAGCTTCAAGAACAGTTCCTTTTGTATCTAAAGCAACAGGTATGCCACTTGCAAAAGTGGCTACTAGAGTTATGTGGGGAGAGAGTTTAAGAAATGCCCTTGACACATATAATAGTGAACTTATTTGGGAAGATAATGGTGTTTTAAAACCAATACTTAAAAATCACGTAGCTATTAAAGAGGCAGTTTTCCCATTCAACAAACTTAGTGGTTCAGATATGATTTTAACTCCTGAGATGAAATCAACGGGTGAAGTTATGGGTATATCTGATAGCTTTGGTGAATCATATGCAAAAGCTCAAAGTGCAGCTAAAAATGACCTTCCAAGAGAGGGGAAAGTATTTATTTCTCTTTGTGATTTAGATAAAGAGTTTGCACCTAAAATAGCTCGTGGATTAGTTGAAGAAGGTTTCTCAGTAGTTGCTACTGGTGGAACTCATAAAGCTATTGTTGATGCTGGAGTTGAGTGTGAAAAGGTTCTTAAAATTTCTGAAGGTAGACCAAATATCACTGACTCAATAACAAATGGTGAAATAGCCCTTGCTATTAATACAAGTGATGGAAAAGAGTCATCAAAAGAAGATGGTAAATCTATTAGAAGAAGTGTTCTTAAAATGAATATACCATATGTAACAACAGCTGCTGCTGCTTTAGCTTGTCTTGAAGCCATGAGAGAAATCAAAAAGAAAGATGGATTGTCACCTAAATCTATCCAAGAGTTTTTAAACAGCTAATGAATCCAGATTCTGTTTTTTTAGTACAAACAGATACAACTGTTGGCTTTTCATCAAATGATAATGAAAAGCTAGCAGTTATAAAAAAAAGACCAAAAGAGCAAAAGATACTTAGAACAGTAGACTCTTTTAAAACACTACAAAACTTTACAAGAATTCCCAATAAACATAAAAAAAGAGTTAGAAACTCAAAAAATAGTACTTTTATCTACCCAAAGGGTGAGTCTTTTAGGCTTATACAAAAAGATTCTGATTTTTATAACTTTATAAAGAAGTTTAAAGTCTTATATTCATCTTCAGCAAATGAAGCAAAAAAGAACTTTGATGAAGAGTATACAAAGAGTGTAGTAGATGTTATAGTAATAGATAAAAATGGCTTTTATGAAGATGTTCCATCAAAATTATTTAAGTTAAATAAAACTAAATTTAAAAAACTAAGGTAATCTAAGACTTTATTAAGTCATAAGTTCATAGAATAAAATATTATTTTAAAAAGGGCAATTAATGTTTTTATATAGAGAAAATGAGCTTGAAATATTAGAAAATGATTTCTCTATACCAAACTCTTCATTTAATTTTGTGTTTGGAAGAAGAAAGATAGGTAAAACTACCTTTATAAACAACTACATAAATAGTAAAAAAGCTTTTTATATCTCTTTTTTAGAGATGACTAATTCTATTGCTTTTCAAAACATACATAAAAGCCTAGAAAACTTTTTTGATAAAAAAATAGAAAAATTTGATAACTTTGAGTCTTTTCTTCAAATATTAACAAAAGAAAAAATAGAAGAAAAATTGGTTTTAGTTCTTGATGATTTTCAAAACCTATTAAAAGTAGAAAAAGGTGCACTAAATACTTTTTATAAAACATGGAATAAAGAGCTATCTGCAATAAATATACAAATAATTTTTTTATCTTCAATATATTCAAGCGATAAAGATGATGAATATATTTATAAAAAATCTTCAAATATAATAAAACTAAATAATCTACCATATTCAAGTATCAAAGAGTTTATTCCTGATATAGAAGCTGGAGATATAATTCATATCTTTAGTGCCTTGGGGACAAACCCAGAATACTTAAAGCTATATAATCCCAAAAAAGATTTTCTTTTAAATATAAAAGAGAACTTTTTAAGTTATGAAGGACTCTTTTTTAGTGAAGGTATTGATTTCTTGAAAAAAGATTTAAATGAAATATCTACATACTCTTCAATACTTTATGCTATAGCTTTAGGTAATAATAAAATAGGTGACATAGCAAACTTTTTAAATCTAAAATCTACATATCTAACTAGATACTTGCAAAAACTTATTGATATCATGATTATAAAAAAGCATGTGCCTTTAAATGAAAATATCAAAAAAAGTAAATTTGGAAGATATGAGATAGAGGACAATTTTATAAAGTTTTGGTTTTGTTATATCTATCCAAACTATTCTGCTTTACAAAAAGATGATATATACAGTGTGATTAGCTATATAAGAAATGACTTTACTAGAAGTATAGAACGAGGCGCATATAAAACATACATATTAAACTTGGTAAAAAAAGACCCATATAAATTTTTAGGATTTACTCCAACTAATATTGGAAGCTGGTGGAATAATAAAGATACTCAAATCGATATAATCGCATATGATTCTAAAAATATTATTTTTATAGATACCAAATGGAGAGATTCTCAAAAGCTCGAACAAAGCTACAGTATACTTAGAGAAAAAGCTTGTGAGTTTAAAACTACACTAAATAAACAATACATAATCTTCTCAAAAACAACCCCTACAAAACAGTAGTTATAAGTATGTTTTAAAACATACTTACCTACAAAAAAAGCTATAAAAAACATTACTTTAAGTTTAACTTAAGAAATATACTTGTCAAAAAAGATTAAAATTAATGTATAAAGATAATTAAAGGATTGATTATGGCATCACAAATTACAGTTAAAAGTCCAAATGGTGAAAGTTCATCATACCAAATAAGTGAAACAGATTTAATTAATGTACAAAAAGGTGATTATGTATTTGTTCCTGAATTGGCAACTTCTCTAAATCTTGAAATAGTTGATGGTTCATTAAAAATTACATTTCCTGACGGGCATAATGTAGTAGTTCAAAATATAGTTGATTTAATAAGTGATAATAGTGGTGATGTAAGCAATGGACTAATGGATAAATTAGACATAACAGCTATTGCCTTTATGAATGAAGATGGTGAGTATGAAGAAGTAAGCTTTTTTGAACAACTTTTAGCTTTAATTGAAGAAGCTGCTGCTGGTAATAAAGCATCATCATTAAATATTCTTGGAAACGAAATACCTCTAACTGATGAACCTATCAATCCTAATGATGAAAATGAAAATAATGATGAGAGACAAAGATCAATAAGAGATGATGAACAATCATTCTCAAGTACAAATAGTAGTAATTTTGCACCTACAGCAACAGCAAAAAGCGATGCTGTTTTAGAAGATGAAATAGTTAATGGAAAAGTGGCATTTTCAGATATAGATGGAACAGCAACAATTGGAATAACAGCTGGAAATGTAGCACCAGAAGGATTTACAATTAATCCTGACGGAACTTATACTTTTGATGCAAATTCATATGACTATTTATCTGAAGGAGAAAAAGAAACTTTTTCAATACCTTTAACTGTAACAGATGATGTTGGAGCAACAACAACTACTGTATTGACTATCTCAATTACTGGAACAAATGATGCGCCAACATTAGAAGTACAAAGTACAGCAACAGTAGCAGAAGATGGAAGTACAACAATAACATTTAATGCGTCAGATGTAGATGGAACAATAGTAGAAACAACAGCAACTGCAGAGCATGGAACAGTAGTAGTAAATAGTGATGGAACAATCACATATACACCAGATGCAGATTATAATGGAACAGATACAATCACAGTAACAACAAAAGATGATGATGGAGCAACAACAACACAAACAAGTGCAATAACAATCTCAGATGTAAATGATGCGCCAACATTAGAAGTACAAAGTACAGCAACAGTAGCAGAAGATGGA